>CAYYZT010000018.1:7612-8102 GCA_964476015.1 uncultured Chitinophaga sp. | reverse complement strand
GCTGGAGTTGAGTGGCGTGGGTTACAAAGCCACCGCCACCGGCCAAAACTTGGAACTTGCCGTAGGCTACTCGCACCCTATCATCGTGCAGTTCCCTAAAGAAGTAAAGGTGACCGCTACGATGGAGAAAGGCCAGAACCCGAAAGTGTTCTTGGAGTCTATCGACAAGCAGTTGCTCGGCCAAGTTGCCGCCAAGGTGCGCTCGCTGCGCAAGCCTGAACCGTACAAAGGCAAAGGTATACGCTACAGCAACGAATTTATCAGAAGAAAAGCCGGTAAGTCGGCCTCCAAATAATTAGGTAAAAGTTAACTGAGATGAATACCAGTAAGAAACTTCTTCGCAGAACCAAGATCCGTTATCGTATCCGCAAGAGTGCATTGGGTACGGCTGAACGGCCAAGGCTGGCAGTTTTCCGCAGCAATAAGGAAATCTACGCCCAGCTGATTGATGATGTAGCCGGCCATACTTTGGCCGCCTCCTCTAGCCGAG
>CAYYZT010000018.1:0-7602 GCA_964476015.1 uncultured Chitinophaga sp. | reverse complement strand
CAAGGCCAACAAGGTTGACATCAGCAAACTGGTAGGCCAAGCCCTTGCCGAGAAGGCACAGGCCGCTGGCATCACCGCAGTTACTTTTGACCGTGGCGGATACCTGTACCACGGCCGTGTGAAGGCTTTGGCCGACGGTGCGCGCGAAAAGGGCCTGAATTTCTAATAAGAACACTGGAAAGAAACAGATATGTCTGAAAATCTGCATAGAGTAAAAGCCAGCGAGCTGGAACTTAAAGAGAAGGTGGTGAACATCCGCCGCGTGGCCAAAGTAACCAAAGGTGGCCGTACGTTTAGCTTCTCTGCCATTGTGGTGGTGGGCGACGGCAACGGTATCGTTGGCCATGGTTTGGGTAAAGCCCGTGAGGTACAAGAGGCCATCGCCAAGGGTATTGACGATGCCAAGAAAAACCTCATCAAAGTGCCTATCAACAAAGGCACCATCCCGCACGAGGTGTTCGGTAAGTTCGGTGCCGGCAAGGTATTGATCAAGCCAGCTTCTGACGGTACAGGTGTTATAGCAGGCGGTGCCATGCGCGCCGTGCTGGAGAGTGCCGGCATACACAACGTGTTGGCAAAGTCTCTGGGCACTTCAAACGCGCACAACGTAATCAAGGCCACCTTGGCCGGATTGCAAACCCTGCGCGACCCAGGTACCGTATCGGCCCAGCGCCACATTCCGTTGACCAAAGTATTCAAAGGTTAATATCATGGCAAAAGTTAAGATTACCTTGGTAAAGAGCGGCATCGACCGCCCGAAGGACCAAAAGGCCACCATCACGGCTTTGGGCCTGAAAAAATTAAACGCTTCTGTTGAAGTGGAAAGAACCCCACAGATTGCGGGGATGATCAACAAGATTAACCACCTGCTAAAAGTAGAGGAGATTTAAGCAATGGATTTGTCAAATCTTAAACCTGCGGAAGGTTCGATAAAAAAAGGAAAACGCATCGGTCGTGGTACCGGTTCTGGACGTGGCGGCACATCTACGCGCGGCCACAAAGGTGCCAAGTCGCGTTCTGGCTACAAGAGCAAGATTGCTTTTGAAGGTGGCCAGATGCCAATTCAGCGTCGTTTGCCAAAATTCGGTTTCAAGAACATTAACCGCGTAGAATTTGTACCTTTGAACCTTGATAAGCTACAATACTTCGCCGAACAGTGGAACGTGAGCAAAATCGACGTGGAGACCTTGCAGAACCAAGGCATCATCAGCCGTAACGAAAAAGTGAAACTGTTGGGCCGCGGAGAGTTGAAAGCTAAACTGGAAATTGAAGTACACGCTGCTAGCGACAAGGCCAAGGAGGCCATTGAAAAAGCAGGCGGAAGCGTAAAACTGGTATAAGCACTAACCTACGGCATGAAAGGCTTTATAAATACGTTAAAGAATATTTGGAACATCGAGGACCTGCGCGCCCGCATCCTTACCACGTTGGGTTTTATCCTGATTTATAGGGTGGGTTCGTACATTGCCTTGCCGGGCGTGAACCCCGGCGACCTAGAGGCTTTGCAGCAGCAAGGGCAGCAGGGTATGATTGGCCTTATAAACATTTTTGCAGGTGGAGCCTTTTCAAGGGCATCCATCTTTGCATTGGGTATCATGCCTTATATCTCGGCGTCCATCGTTATCCAGTTGCTTACCTTGGCAGTGCCCTACTTCCAAAAATTGCAGAAGGAAGGCGAGAGCGGCCGCAGGCAGATCAACCAGATTACGAGGTTCCTTACCGTGGTTATTACCTTGTTCCAATCGGCTGGGTATATTGCAAACCTATACTACACTAGCGGCGGTGCCATCGAAATAAACCAAACGCTGTTCTATATTTCTTCGGCGATTTGTTTGACAGCCGGTACCATCTTCGTAATGTGGATGGGCGAGCGTATCACTGAAAAGGGCATCGGCAACGGTATATCGCTCTTGATTATGATCGGTATAGTGGCCAACCTGCCGCTGGCGTTCATCAACGAATTGGCCAGCCGTACGGAAGGCGGTAGAGGTGGTTTGATTCCTTTTGTGTTGGAGCTTGCCGGTTTGGTATTCGTGGTTATCGCGGTTATCCTGCTGGTGCAAGGCACGCGCCGCATCCCGGTTCAGTATGCCAAGCGTGTGGTGGGCAACCGCCAGTACGGTGGCGTTCGCCAGTACATCCCTTTGAAGATTAACGCCGCCGGCGTAATGCCTATCATCTTTGCGCAAGCCTTGATGATGATTCCGGCAACTGTTGGACAAGCCTTTACTTGGGATTTGGGTTCATTCAACAACCCGATGTCGTTTTGGTACAGCGCGGTTAACTTTGTGTTGGTAGTGGTATTCACCTATTTCTACACGGCCCTTATAGTGAACCCCGTACAAATGGCCGACGAGATGAAGAAAAACGGTGGCTTTATTCCCGGCGTGAAACCCGGCAAGAAGACCGCTGAATATATTGACACCATTATGTCGCGTATCACCCTGCCCGGTTCATTGTTTTTGGGCTTGGTAGCCATACTGCCCGGCATTGTTGCCAGCCTGTTTAAAATGGACATGCAGTTTGCCTACTTCTACGGCGGTACCTCCTTGTTGATTTTGGTAGCGGTTATCCTCGATACCTTGCAGCAAATAGAGAGCCACCTGTTGATGCGCCACTATGATGGTTTGATGAAGAGTGGCCGGATTAAGGGTCGCGGTTCTGCCGCTACTGCCCCCGGCGTTACCGTGCAGCAAGGATGATCTATTACAAGTCACTAGAGGAGATTGAGAAGCTGAGGGAGAGCGCACTGCTGGTTTCCAGGACACTGGCAGAAGTAGCTAAGCATATAAAACTTGGGCAAAGTTCTTTGACGCTTGACCGCATCGCGGAGGAATTTATCAGGGACCACGGGGGCCGTCCGGCTTTCAAAAACTATAGGGGTTTCCCTTATTCCCTGTGCATTTCGATGAACGAAACGGTGGTACACGGTTTTCCGAGCAACCGCGAGTTGAACGAAAAAGATATTATCTCTGTTGATTGCGGAGTCGAGAAAAACGGCTACTACGGAGATTCGGCCTACACCTTTGCGTTGGGCGGTATTGACGAGGGTACCGAAAAATTGTTGCGCGCAACCAAAACCAGCCTGTATCTTGCAATAGATAAGGCAGTAGTTGGAAACCGTATAGGCGATGTTGGCTTTGCCATACAGGAATATGTGGAGCGCGGTTTGGGCTACGGCATCGTTCGCGAGTTGGTAGGCCACGGTGTGGGCCGCAACCTGCACGAAGAACCGGACGTGCCCAACTATGGCAAGCGCGGAACCGGGCTGAAGTTGCAGGAAGGTTTGGTAATCGCCATTGAGCCGATGGTGAACCAAGGCGTAAAAAACGTGGTGCAGCTAAAAGACGGCTGGACCATTAACACCGCCGACCGAAAGCCATCTGCCCACTTCGAGCTGATGGTGGCCGTGAAGAAAGGAAAAGCCGACGTGCTGAGCACGTTTGCCTACCTTGAGGAAGAAGAAGCGAAGAACGAGAATTTGAAAAAAATTGAAGTAAACCAGGAAATGCTGGTAAACTAATATGGCAAAGCAGGATCTGATAAAACTGGATGGCATCATCGTGGAAGCGCTTTCGAACGCTATGTTCAGGGTGCGCTTGGAAAACGACCACGAAGTAATAGCCCACATATCAGGCAAAATGAGGATGAACTACATCAAAATTTTGCCTGGTGACAAAGTGGCCTTGGAAATGTCTCCGTACGACCTGAGCAAAGGAAGAATCACTTATAGGTATAAATAACTAATAGGAGCTTAAGGAAATGAAAGTTAGAGCATCCATCAAAAAGCGTAGCGTCGACTGCAAAATTGTGCGTCGGAAAGGCAGGCTGTACATCATCAACAAGAAGAATCCGAAGTTTAAACAACGTCAAGGTTAATAATTATGGCAAGGATAGCTGGTATTGATCTACCAAGAGAGAAACGTGGCCTCATCGGTCTCACTTACATCTACGGTGTAGGACCTAAGATTGCACTGGAAGTGTTGGAACGCACCGGTGTTGACCCTAACATCCGTATCAAAGACTGGAACGATGAGCAAGTAGCTGCCATCCGCCAAATGCTTCAGGATGAGTATAAAGTGGAAGGTGCCCTGCGTTCAGAAGTACAGTTGAACATCAAGCGCCTAATGGACATCGGTGCTTACCGTGGCATCCGTCACCGTAAAGGTTTGCCCGTTCGCGGCCAACAAACCCGTACCAATGCCCGCACACGTAAGGGTAAGAAGAAAACGGTTGCCAACAAGAAGAAAGTAACCAAGTAATAGACCATAATAAGCAATAGCAATGGCAAAATCCAATACCAAGGTTAAGAAGCGCGTAGTGAAAGTTGAACCTGAAGGACAGGTACACATCCAAGCTTCGTTCAACAACATTATCATTTCGATAACCAACAAGCAAGGCCAAGTAATATCTTGGGGTTCTGCCGGTAAGGCTGGTTTCAGGGGTTCTAAAAAGAACACCCCGTATGCTGCCCAAATTGCCGCAGAAACTGCCGCCAAGGTAGCTTACGATGCTGGTATGCGCAAAGCCGAGGTGTTTGTGAAAGGTCCGGGTTCTGGCCGCGAGAGCGCCATCCGTACCATCGCCAACAACGGTATCGATGTAACCGTGATCAAGGATATTACCCCTATCCCGCACAACGGTTGCCGCCCACCTAAGCGTCGCAGAGTCTAGTATAATTCTATTTAGAGAACAAGAGTAGCATAAATAACCAGATACAATGGCAAGATACATAGGCCCATCTACCAAGATTGCCCGTAAGTTCGGCGAGCCGATTTTCGGATTCGACCGCGTGTTGGATAAGAAGAACTATCCTCCGGGGCAGCACGGCAACAACAAACGCCGCAAAGCCGCTTCGGAATATGGTATACAGTTGCGCGAGAAGCAAAAGGCTAAATATACTTACGGTTTGCTGGAGCGCCAGTTTGCCGGTTTGTTTAAAGAAGCTGCCCGCCGCCAAGGTGTAACCGGTGAAATCCTGTTGCAACTGTTGGAAGCTAGGTTGGACAACACCGTGTTCCGCCTCGGTATTGCCCCTACCCGTGCCGCTGCCCGCCAATTGGTGTCGCACAAGCACGTTTTGGTAAACGGCGACGTGGTGAACATCCCTAGCTATACGCTTCGCCCTGGCGACGTGGTAGCCGTTCGCGAAAAATCGAAGAAGCTTGAGGCCGTGGTTGATAGCCTTGCCAAAACCAGCAAGAAATACAATTGGTTGGAGTGGGATTCCACTAACCTCCGTGGCCGTTTTGTGGCCGCCCCTAGCCGCGAGGATATTCCGGAGAATATCCAAGAGCAGCTTATAGTGGAATTGTATTCTAAGTAATCATCTTAAAAAACTAGGATTATCCATGGCAATACTTACTTTTCAGAAGCCAGATAAAATCGTAATGCAAAAGTCGACCGAGTTCGAAGGTCTGTTCGAATTCCGTCCGCTAGAGCCAGGCTTCGGTGTAACCATCGGCAACGCCCTGCGCAGGGTTTTGTTGTCGTCATTGGAAGGCTGGGCCATTACCGGTGTTAAATTCGATGGCGTTACGCACGAGTTTTCTACTATCAAGGGTGTATTGGAAGATGTTACCGACATTATCCTGAACCTGAAACAAGTGCGCCTGAAACGCGAATTGCGCGATGAGGACGGAGCTTCTGAAGAGAAAATATACATCTCTTTGAAAGACAAGGAGCAGTTTACTGCCGGCGATATCGAGAAGCACACCAACGTGTTCAGCGTAATGAACCCGGACTTGGTTATCTGCAACTTGGAGCCATCAGTAAAACTGGAGCTGGAGCTGAGCATCCGCAAAGGCCGTGGCTACATCCCTGCTGAAGAGAACACCCCAGAGGATTTGCCTATCGGTTTGATTCCAATCGACTCTATCCACACCCCGATCAAAAACGTGCGCTACGCCGTTGAGAACACCCGTGTGGAACAAAAGACCGACTACGAGAAACTGGTTATCGAGGTTAACACCGACGGTACCATCCACCCGGAAGAAGCCATCAAGGAAGCTGCCAAGATTTTGATACAGCACCTGATGTTGATTTCTGACGAGAACATCACCTTCGATTCTTACGACAAGCAAGAAGATGACGTGGTGGACGAGCACATCTTGCACATGCGCAAGGTTTTGAAAACTCCTTTGGAGGACCTAGACCTTTCGGTGCGCGCCTACAACTGCTTGAAAGCTGCCAAAATCAATACCTTGGCCGACTTGGTACAATACGATACCAACGAGTTGTTGAAGTTCCGCAACTTCGGTAAGAAGTCGCTGGTTGAAATTGAAGCATTGATCAATGAAAAAGGTTTGACCTTTGGTATGGATCTTTCTAAGTACAAGTTAAACGAAGAGTAATTTAAGTCATGAGACACGGGAAGAAAGTAAATCATCTGGGCCGTACCAGTTCGCACCGTAAAGCTTTGTTGAGCAATCTGGCCATTGCGCTTATCACACACAAGCGTATCAAAACCACGATTGCCAAGGCCAAAGCCCTGCGCATATATGTTGAGCCCCTACTGAACCGCGGTAAAGTGGATAGCACCCACAACCGCCGTATCGTATTCAGCTATTTGCAGCACAAGGATTCCATCAGCGAGCTTTTTGGTCCTATTGCAGCCAAAATCGGTGACCGCCCAGGTGGCTATACCCGCATCATCCGTTTGGGCGAGCGCTTTGGCGATGCCGCTGAAATGGCCATGATTGAGCTGGTTGACTTCAACGAGAACCTGCTGGGCGAGAAAAAAGCCGATGGCGGTGCCAAGAAGAAGCGTACCCGTCGTGCTGGTGGTAGCAAAGCTGCCGAAACCGCTAAGCCTGAGGCTAAGAAGGAAGTTGCTCCTAAGAAAGAGGAAGCCGCCCCTGAAGCTGCCGAAGAAACCGCCCCAGTGGCCGAAGCTGTTGCCGAAACACCGGCAGCCGAGGAGGCACAAGCTCCTGAAGCTACCGAAGGCGAGGAAAACAAAGAAGAGCAGGCTTAATTGTTTGCTTCTACATAAGACAAGCCGTTCCGATTTTTCGGAACGGCTTTTTTGTTTTTCCATTATTTACTGCGTTCGATGGCGGCAAATTGCTATCTTTGCACGCAGTTCAACCCCCTCTTACCACAATGACTGACAACGGCCCTAAACAGGCGGTGCTTTTGCTGGCGGACGGAACCGCTTTCTATGGCAAACCTGCCGGAAAAATAGGCACCACTACTGGCGAGATATGTTTCAATACCGGAATGACCGGATATCAGGAAGTATTTACCGACCCCTCTTATTATGGCCAGATATTGGTGATGACCGGCGACCACATAGGAAACTATGGGGTGAATGAGCAGGAGGTGGAAAGCGACAACGTGAAGATTGCCGGCCTAGTGGTAAAGAATTTCTCCGGCAAGGTGTTTAGCCGCTACCAAGCCAGTACCAGTATACAGGAGTATTTGGAGCAGCACAACATCGTTTCTATTTGCGATTTGGATACCCGGGCCATTGTGCGCCATATCCGCCATGCGGGCGCCATGAACGCCATCATTTCTTCGGAGACTACGGATTTGGAGGTGCTGAAGCAGAAACTGGCTGCCACCCCCTCTATGGAGGGATTGGAATTGAGTTCGGTAGTG
>CAYYZT010000017.1:18013-19638 GCA_964476015.1 uncultured Chitinophaga sp. | reverse complement strand
CTCGAAGATAGTGCCCACGGTAACGGTGAACTTTTTGCGACAATCCTTTGAGGAACACTTGTAGCCACGGTTGGTAACGTATGGCTTCAAAGAACCGCAATGCGGACACGCAGGGTTATCTCCCCATCTTTGTTGGGCAAACAGCTTCTTGCATGTCTCTTCGTCCTTGTAGTAGTCCAGTAACTCTAATATGCTCTTGAAGTCGGTACGCATTTTATTAAGGTTGTAGGACAAAGATAATACTTGTCCCACTAACCTAATAATATTTTGAGAGAAATTTTTAAACTATCTTAGCGTAAGTAAATATAAAGTCCAATGAAAGAGGAAATAATATTGCGCTCCATCCGAGATTTACATAAGGAAGTAGGGGATTTCTCAAAATCAAATTACGTATCGCTACGAATTGCCTCAAGATGTGACTACCAAAAGAAGCCCAATATCTTCACTGTATCAATATGGGTAAAGGCGGTAGACGAAAAGTTAAATGTATGCGCCAGTATAGAAATGAAGGTTGTCTATGAAATAATAGAACCAGACGAGCCACTGGTAAGGGACAAAGGAGTAGAATTGTGCATGGAGGCCATCACAGAAGCAATTGCCGTGTCCAATAAATTTACAACCGAACTATTTGGGGAACAGATAAGGCTTTCTGTTCCATCACGGTCGGAGTTAACTCAATCTTTTGCAGAGGGGTTGGCTTCCCTAAATTAAGCTCAAAGGAGCCCTCTTTCATTGTCTGATTTTCCATAACGATAAAAATAGGGATTTTTTCGTTTGGAAACCCTTAAACTATCTTTGTCCCAACTTCCGATGATTGCCCTTATTTTAAAGGTAGTTAAGCAGCTAATCGCTATTGTTTAAACAAACCTCCACTACTAGTAACCAATAACTAGTAACAAATAACCGATTAACCCATCAACCAAAACAAAACAAGCCCCGGCACCTTTGGGGATGACGGGGCTTGCAGCTCTGCAAAAAGCCTTTTATTGTTGGATAACTACCCTTTTTACGGCTACGTGGTTGGCCGATTGTAGGGTAATGATGTAAACCCCGGCCGGTATGCCCTGCACATCGAGTATATAGATACCGTTTTGCTGCTTTACGGGCACCGCTATGCTATGCCCTACCACGTTTTGCAGTTGGATGTGTTGCAACGGTTGGTTGTAGGCATTAAGGTATATGGTGCCCTGTGCAGGGTTGGGGTAAATGGCTACAGGCAGGGTGTTGGCCACGGGGTTGATGCCCACGATTTGGGTGGCGATAACCTCTATTTCCGAGCCTTCCACGGCCAAGGTATCGCCGTTGGCATCAATGGCCTTCACGTTGGTAAAAGTGAACAACATGGGCGCGGCAATAAGGTCTTTGCCACTGATGTCGTCTTTCATGGTAAAGTTAGCGTTGCCGATGGCCCCATAGCCGCTACGGTTGATGCGGTTGATACCCGTAATGGCCCCATCGATGCGACCACTGGCGTAGAGGTCTTTTTGGAAGGTGAGCAGGTCCGTTCCGGGCGTACCCATCCAACTGTTGCCAAAAGTGAAGCTGATGCTGTTTTCCTCCACGAAATCCGGATTATAGTTCATCGTAAACTTTACTCCATATACACCCGCTAGCGGAAAATAGAT
>CAYYZT010000017.1:9531-18003 GCA_964476015.1 uncultured Chitinophaga sp. | reverse complement strand
CAACAGGGTGCCCTGCACGGTTTGGCCAGCTTCCACGCTATCCGGCAATTCTATATAGATGGCAGGCGCATTGCCGTCGCGTTCCCTGTCGGTTTTAAGGTGGGTAAGCCCATAGTTGAGGGTGATGGCCAGCGTATCGTCCGCATCTATCACTCCATCGCCGTTGGTGTCCACATATTTGTAGTTGGCACCGCTGGGCAAGGCGTTGGCCCAGTTGTTGGCGGTCTGCCCTTCCCACACCGTGCTGGCGTTGGCGCGTATAGGCCCCGTATCGCCAAAGCCGAGGCCGATGGCCAGCACGTCGTCGTTATCGGCCGTGCCGCTGTTGTCGGCATCGCCGGGCCATACACAGTCGGTAAGCACCGTAATGGTTACCGATGGGCTGGAAACGCACGTACCGTTGTCAACCTCCACAAAATAAGTAGTGGTAACCGTTGGGCTGGCTACCGGGTTGGCAATGTTGGCATCGGAAAGGCCCGCTTGCGGCCCCCAAGCATAAGTAGCTCCGCCCGTGGCGTTCAGTTGCACCGAGGCTCCGAGGCAGATAACGGTATCGTTCGATGCCCCTGCGGACGGGTTGGCATCGATGAGCAATATGCTGGAAGATGTTTGGCAATTGTTGGCATCGGTAACGGTAACATGGTATGTACCGGGAGCAAAAACCGCAATGGTGGCAGTAGTTTCTCCAGTGGCCCATAGGTAGGTATACGGACCAGTGCCGCCACTGATGCTTGGCTGTAATCCATGTACACCAAAGCACACGGCGGTATCATTTCCCAAATCAACACTCAAATTGCACCTGCCCACTTGGTAGCTCTCCGTAGCCATGCAGCCGTTTGCATCGGTTACGGTAAGGGTATACGTTCCTGCCGATAAACCGGTAATCGCTACGGTGGTGGCGTTGTTCGACCACAGGTAGGTGTACGGGGCCACGCCGCCCGTTACGTTTTGGTCGATAATGCCGTTGTTGCAGGTGGGGCAGGAGGGTGGGGTAATCACTTCGTTGATAACGATTTGGCTGGGCTGTAGGATGGTGAAGAAGGTACTTGCCTCACAACCGTTGGCATCTGTAACCGTTACGAAGTGGGTACCCGTAGGGAGGTTTTGAAGGCTGTATGGGTTGGTGGCCCCCGTACTCCAAGCGTAATAATACGGGAACCCTAGCCCACCGCTGCCCGTGGTGTCGTGAGGGGTGCCGCCGGTGGGTATGATGGTAGCAGTGCCATCGGAAAGCCCGGAACAAGTAACATCGGTAGTGGCAACCGTGGCGATAAAAGTATCTGGCTCGGTTATTATTACCGAATCAATAATAGCACAACCGTTGTTGTCGGTAATGGTAACATGGTACCTTCCACTTGGCAAGCCACTGATGGTATCCCCGCTTCCGGAGGGGATGCCGCCCGACCACTGATAAGTATACGCTGACGTACCGCCTGCCACGCTTACCCACGCTTTGCCATCAGTTTGGCCATAACAGGATATATTGATGGAATCCATGGCGATGGAAAGGGGTGTGGGCTGGCTAATATTCACATAATCAAAAGTCCTACAATTGCTTCCATCGCTCACCGTGTAGCCATAGTGGCCCGCAGCAAGGTTTTTGATGGTATCCCCCGTAGCCCCGGTGCTCCACAAAATGTTGTATGGCGCGGTACCGCCCACAATGGAAACCCATGCCTTGCCATTGTCATCGCCATGGCATAGAAGGTTTACGGAATCCCGGAAGACGGTATAACTGCAAAGCGTATCCACATAAAACACCCCACTGCCTTGGCATCCGTTGGCATCCATTACTACTATGGGCTTGTTTCCACGCAACAGGGCACTGAACACATTAGCACTTTGAAAGGTTGCGCCGTTATCAATACTGTACAGGTATGGTGCTACGCCATTGTGGCCAAAAATTTCCAATACTCCATCGGCACAGGCAAAACAACTGGCAGGGGTAGCATTAGCGGTTACCAAAACAGGGTCGGGCACGGCAATTATCAAGCTATCTACCCCACCGCACCCGTCTTGGTCGTATACTTTTAGTATATACAATCCCGCACCCACATCTGCCAAGGTATCCGTTTGTGGCGGCCCAGGGGGGCCGGGCGGGCATCCCCAGCAAAAGCTCGGGTCGTACCATAAATAGCTGTATGGCGCGCGGCCCCCGATGGTATTGCTGCGCAAAATGCCATCGGCACCGCCATTGCACGTAGGGGCCTTGTCCAAAAGTATTTCGGTGGTAATGGGCGTGCAAACAACCCGCACCCAAATGTTGCTTACAACGGTGCTGCATCCATTGTTATCCGTAACGGTTACCGAATATCTATCAGGCACCAAATTGCTGGCAATATTGGATGTGGAGCCATCACTCCAATTATAGCTATAAGGCGGTGTGCCGCCGCTCACGGCTAAGGATATACTTCCGTCGGGGCAATTGTAGCACGTGGCATTGTTTGGCGTGGCTGTTACCGCAAAAGCTGCCGACAAGTCTATATAAGCCATTTTAACTATCGTATCGGCAAGGCCGCTGGTAGTTCGGGTAATCAATCTCACATTATATATGCCCGGCTGCGTGTAAGTGGCAACAGGGTTGGTGGCAGAACTGCCCGTAGCGTTGCCAAAATCCCAGATGCGTTGCCCCAAAGTGCCCGTGCCGGTGGTCGACAAATCGGTAAACTGTACTTGGAACGGCAGCGAGCAGCCGCTGGTAACGTTGGCTGTAAAATCGGCCGTTACCTGTGCCCTTGCGTTTGCGCCCAGCAACACCAGCAGTGCCAGTGCCCATAGTTTGGTGGTTGCGTTCTGTATGCTCATATCGTGCGTTTTAAAGATAGGTGTTTCCCTTTTATGGTTGTTCACGCTACAAATGTATTGGCATACCCGCACGATAAGAAGTACAGAATTTGATGCTTTTGGGGTTAAATTTAGATGGTTTTTGGTAAGATAAAGTTAGTTATTTGCCATTAATAAAATGATAATTAGTCTGTTAAATTGTAATTGTATTTTGTAATGCGTTGTTGTTATTTGGAAAAAAATATTTTCGGATATTTTTAATGCAATACAACTCTATGCGCTACACGGCCTTTAGGGGTGGAAAGGTGCAGGATGTATATCCCCCTCGGCAACATGGATACATCCCATGCCCGGTGGTTTGCTTCGCTGGCAACAACGGTGGGGCTTATCTCTTGGCCTAGTATATTTACCATATTTGCTTGCAGTATCTGCAGGCCGGTAGTGGCTATATGTAGCAGCCCGTTGGCAGGGTTCGGATAAACGGTTACCTCGCCCGCCAATAGCGTATTGATGCCCGTGCCTATTTCCTGTGTTACAATTACGGTATCGCCGCTTGTGGTTAGGGTCAGCTCGTTTTCCAATTCGTCAATGGCCCTTACTCCCAACAAGTCTACCGCCATGGGTATGGCCAAGAGGTCTTTGCCCGATACGTCGTCTTTCATGGTAAAGCTCAATAGGCCGATAGGCCCGCCCCCGTCAACGCTCACTTGGTTGGTGCGGGTAATGGCGAAGTCGGCCCGGCCAAGCGAGTACAAATCCTTGGTAAAGCCCAACAAATCCACACCGGGCGTGCCCATCCACGATTGGCTGATATCCAAGTGGATGGAGTTGCTGTCAACCAATGCATTGTCGTATTGTACGGAGAATTTGATGCCGTAAACGTTTTGCACGGGCGTGGCCGTGCTGCCTAGGTAGATAGGCGCATATACCGTTTCGCCAGCGGTGGCCGTATCCGGCATATCGATAAACAAGTCCGGGTGGTTGTCTTTGCGCTGCTCGCTGGTTTTTAGGTGCGTAAGGCTATAGTTGAGCGATACGGCCAAGGTGTCGTCAGCATTTATATTTGACCAACCGTTGGTATTCACATGTTTTCTGTCGGCACCGTTGGCTTGTGGTATCTCTACATCGGCGCAAGCTGCCGGTGCCCAAACAGTTCCGGTATCCACCCGGCTGCCACCGCCCAACCCGTAATATACGCCAATGGACAAGATATCGTTATTATCCACTATGCCATCATAATTGGCATCGCCGGGCCAAACGCAGGCGGTATCTATTATTACCCCAACATCCATAGGCTGCACGCAACCCGATTGATAGCGCACCTGTGCCGTGTAAACCGTGGTGGTATCGGGAAAAGCACTGATGCTCAACCCCTGTGTATCCGTTATGGCGTATTTGGGCGACCAGATGGCATCTATACTGAAATTGGCATTGATGTTCAATTGCACCGAGTCGCCGGGGCAAATATATCGGGTATCATACACCCTTACGAAAAAGACGGGCGGTGGCGGCACTATCTCCACATATACACTGGCGGATTTAACGCATCCCTCGGCATCGGTAACGGTTACGTAGCATTGCGTGTTCACGGTTACGTGCAGCACGCTGTCGGTGCTGCCGTCGTGCCATTGGTAGGTGTAGGGCGGCAGGCCATCGGTTACGGTAGCGCCCAAATCCACCTCGCCGCCCCAGCAGCCCAGGGTAGGATAAGGAAACGACACCTGCATGGGGCAGTGGTCGTACAATATGGCCTCGCCCTCGGCCACGCATCCGTTGGCATCCACAACGGTTACGCGGTAAATGCCCGGCATTAAGCGGGTCATGTTTTGTGCGGTGGAGCCGTTGCTCCAAAGGTAATTATAAGGTGGCGTGCCCCCGCTCACCGTAAGGATGGCGCTCCCATCTTGGCAGCTATTGCACGAGGGGAAGGTAGGGGCAACGTTTAAATTGATGGCGTTGAGATAGCCAACATTTACCTCTTGGCTGGTAATGCAACCGCTCACCGTATCTTGTACTTGTAGCGTGTGCATGCCCGCATAGAGGGCGGTGAATACCGTATCGGTAACAAACGGCTGCCCATCGAGCGAAAACTTCAAGTGGTCGGCAATCTGGTTTTTGGTGATATGGATGGCTGCGTCATAAGGTACGCCCCACCCCCCCGAAGGCCAGTTGCAACTGCTGCTATCCACCCTTACGCTAATAGGCCCGGCGGGGGTTGTGATGGACACACTGTCGCTGGCGATGCAGCCGTTGGCATCCTTTACATACACACCGTACCAGCCCGATACCAAATTGGGGAAGAGCGGATTTGACGAATAAGTGGCATTATCCAAGGAGTATTGGTATGGAGGCTGGCCGCCCGTAATGTTGGTCACTTCCAAAGCCCCATTCGGCGTGCCCAAACAGCCAGCCCCCGTAATATTTACATTAAAACGCACCACCGATCTATCGGCCACCACATAGGTGCCGTAAGCATAGCATTCGGCCGCATCTTCCAGTAGAAAGTAATAAGTTCTAGGAGACAGGTTGGCGAGGTCTTCCGTATGTTGTTGCGGGTTGGTGCTCCAATCAAAGGTATAGGGTGGCGTGCCCCCCGTAGGGGTAATGTTGATAGCCCCATTGTTGTTGCAAGTGGCGTGGGTAATGGTGTCGGTGATGAAAATAGGCGGGCTGATGGTAATATAACCCGGTTTTAATAGCGTATCCTTATTGCCCAGCGCATCGGTTACAATTAAGGTAACATCATACACGCCCGGATTTTGGTAGGTATGTTGGTTGAAGCGCACGCTGCTCGTGTTACCGTCGCCATAATCCCAATGCCACGCCACGATGTTGCCCGCGGTGGAAGTGGAGGTTTCCCAAAAACCGAGTTGGTAAGGCTTAAAGCAAAGGGTGGAGTCGGTGGCCCTGAAATCGGCCGTTACCTGTGCCTGCATCGCTAGCCCTATTGTAGCAAACAGCAATACCAGTAGCCCTTGATAGATATTGGTCCTTTTCATGTCCTCGCTTTTTTTTTTGAATCGATGGTAAAGCTACTTGGCCTGGGTTTGTCGATAAAAAACATTTTTTCCCTTTTTTGGACTCTTTGGAGGTTTTTTGAAGTGGACTTCCTTGAGGCTGTTTTTGTAACTAATTGAAATGCAGTATTTTGTTGTAAGATTTGTGAATGCCCTATTTGGATTTTTTGGAAAAAAGCTTGCTGAATGTGCTACGGAAGCCTTAGATTAGCAATCCATGCACCAAAGCAAGCTCATCCAAACCCTTAAGATACTCAATACCGCCGAACTTAGGCAGTTTGGCGAGTACGTGCACAGCCCTTATTTCAACAAGCACGACAATACCACGCGCCTTTGCGAAGTGTTGTTGCAGGAGGCCCCCAAATTTGAATCGCCGCGCTTGGAGCGCGAAACGCTTTATAAAGAGCTTTTCCCCGACGGGCCGTACAAAATGCAACGGCTCAACGATGTGTTTACCTACCTATATCGTTTGCTGGAGCGGTTCTTGGAGCAGCAGTTGTACGAAAAGCGCACCCGCGACCAAAATCTTTATCTGGCCCAAGCTTTTAGCGAGCGCAAGCTCGACAAGCATTTCGAAAACGCCTATCAGCAAGCCGTAAAAGACCAAGGCGTGCAGGGTTTGTTGTATGAAGAGAGCTTGCTGTACCAATACTTTGCCGAGGACTTGAGCGACCGCCACTTTATTACCCGCGACAGCCGCACGCTGGACAAAAGCATAGAGCGCAAAAGCCACTGGCTGGATGCCTTCTACCTCACTGCCAAGCTGCGCAACGCCTGCGAGATGCTCAACCGGCAAAACATAGTAAAGCAGGAGTACGATGTTCGGTATTTGGAGGAGGTGCTGCAATTGGTGGCTGATGACGAGGCATTGCAGCAGCGTTTTCCCACCATCGCTATATACTACCGCATTGCCATGACCTTGCGCGACAGTGCCAACGAGGCCCATTACCATCGTTTGGTGGCCTTGCTGGCGGAGCACAGCCACACCTTTCCCGAAGTGGAGGTGCGCACCATGTATGATTATGCCCAGAATTATTGCATCAAAAAAATCAATACGGGCAACGGCCAATACCTGAAAGAGCTTTTCGAACTGTTCAAAACGTTGTTGGGCAACGGCGTTATCCTTATAGATGGGCAGCTCTCGCAGTGGGATTACAAGAACATCGTAACCGTGGCCACCCGCTTGGGCGAAAATGTTTGGGCGGAGCAGTTTCTCCATCGATACAAAGACAAGCTGCCCGTGGCCGACCGCGAGAATGCGTATCGGTACAACCTGGCCAACTTTTATTACAGCATCCGCCAGTATGGCAAGGCGTTGGAATTGTTGCGCGACGTGCAGTTTACCGATGTGTACTATGGCCTCGGTGCCCGCTCCTTGCTGTTGAAGGTGTACTACGAGGCCAATGAATTTGACCCGCTGTACTCGCTGGTGGATTCGTTCAGCATCTACCTTAAGCGCAACGAGCTGGTATCGCCCTACCAGTTTACCGCGCACATGAATTTGGTGCGATTCGCCAAGCGCATGGCCGACCTCAAGCTCCGCAGCTTCGGCAGCAACAAGGAGGCCCTCCATAAAGACATCGAAAAGGTGCAACGCCGCATCGCCACCGCCGGCGACATTACCAATGCCGGTTGGCTGAAGGAGCAGATTGGTTTATTGGTTATCGGTTGATCGGTTCCATGCTCCCTTAAGTGTATCTCGCTTAAGGAGAAACGATAAAGCTAGGAAGTGGAAAGCTTAGTTATTACTTTCTTGGCAACTAAGTATCTTTTTTACTAAATGATGAACCATAGTACAAGGAGACTTGTCACTGGGAGAAGTTATGTGTTCGTGAAATTGTTCCAATTTTTCGGCCCTTTCTATAGCAATTGCAGTTTTTCCTTTCATCAAAGGAAGAACGAGGGATTTAAAGCTTTTTCCCTTCTTCATATGTGACCTATAGTGAAAGTTGTCCCTCCCTTTAACTACCCTTTGGGAAAACTCATTGTAATCAGGAAATTGTTTTAAGAAATCCGTAAGCATGTCATAGATATCATCCCTATGTTTGAGCGTGTTTTCTATACCGTCAACATCAATAAAATGCAGTAGTATCCATATCTCAAACGAGTCATTACTCCACGCCACATTAAAACCCCGTTGTTGTAATGTGTCTATTGCTGTTTCGAATTCATGATAAGTTGGATCGGGGGATAATTCTTGGCAATCCATATCGAAAACAGACCAAACGAACGTCCCTTGGTCAAAAAGTAACCTTGCAGGGCTAACTGATTTGTCAAGGAGACCTCTTGCCTCACACTCTGTCAATGCGTACAATAACTGAGCCTGCTTACTTCTAAACTTACTTCCAAAGTTTATTTTTACATTATCGCTTTGTAGAATTGTAAAATATGCTGGTTCAATTTCACTGTCTTCACAAAAAATAACAAAGTTGTAGGAGCTATTTGGCTCTCGAGTATCATCAACCCTCATCAGCCAAGGTTCATTGGTCATTATTGGGTATTTAAAAAATTATTCAATAAAGGTACGGCGCCATAGAACCCAGCCAAATATTCTTTAGCAAAATCCGCATCATTTTTAATACCTTTCAAATCTGCCAAGGAATATAGGCTAGTTGCATCATCATTGTCTTTTTCGGTAAAATAGAATTGGTCTCTTCGCATGATATGAGGG
>CAYYZT010000017.1:0-9521 GCA_964476015.1 uncultured Chitinophaga sp. | reverse complement strand
ATTAAATTGGTATCATGACTTGCAAATAAAAGCTGTGCTTTATAAGGATTAGTCTTCTTGTCATTGAATAATTGAATAAGGGTAATCACCAAAGATGGATGAAAATGACTATCTATTTCATCTATCCACATTAAAGCTCCTTGTTTTAGAGCTAATACTAATGCTGCAGATAAATCAAAAAGCTTTTGAGTACCTGTTGATTCATTATAGGCTAAATTAAGCGGAACTTGTTGGTATTTTCCATTTAACATATACTCCTTAACTAAGTTAATCTTGTCCAATGGAATTATATCACCCTTATACTCTTCGCCTATAATAATATCCTTATAATGCAAGTTAAATTCGGAAAGAAAGCTTAGAATATCTTGTTTAAGGCCATCATTAATAAAACGTAAGGTTAACTTGCGATACAGATCTTGTCGAAAAGGTGCAATAACTTTTGTCATAAAAAAAGACCTCGCATTAAAGGCAATCCCTTTTTTATAAGAAGCGGCATGGGTTAAGAACAAAACATGCTCATGCTCTAAAGGAGGAACTAATTTTGCCTCCTCAGAGAATGCACCATAAAACTTAATCTTATTATTCCTTGTCCTTAAAAACAATGGTGTCTGTATATTGATATCCTCAACTTGATAAAGCCATTCATTTGTGATATTTTCCTTACCTATGGTAAAACCATATCGATATTTTATGTTTTTTGCCAAATAAACTATTTGAAAATATGACTCTGTGTCTTTTGGATTTGATTGATATAAAAAAGGAGTAAAATTGCCTTTGTCGTTATCAGGACTAGGGGATCTCCTAATAGACCAAATACAATAAGCGAGGGCCTTTAATATATTACTCTTGCCACTTGCATTTGGGCCGTAAATTCCAATAGTTTTTAAAAGCTTTTGGTTTTTTATTTTAACAATATTAGACGCATCCACCATTCTATTAAGTTTATCACTTCTGAGGGATGTTGCGACAAAACTAATGGTCTGCAAATTTTTTATTGACCTAAAATTTTTTACGCTAAATTCAACTATCATTTGTTTATCTAATGGCTATTGCAAAGATAGATTTTGATTCGAGGATTTTTGGATGCTGAAGCTAAATTTAAGCTTTGCTTTTATGTATTCCTGCCTCGCATAGGTTTAGCACATGCGGACTAATGTTGAAGGACTCCCCACGCCACGTCGGATTTTTGCAATCCGCATATATGACACGACGGAAACCCACGCACCCTTGGCACAACCCGCCCCCTGTGGACAACGCCCACCATCGTTTTCGCAGAAACGATTACTTTTGTTAGATGAGCCACCCGCATGTATTGTTGTTCGATGAGGCATCGGCCCGCAACAACCTGCTGCCTTTTACCTTTACCCGCCCGGTTTGCGATGTCCGCATCGGCATCCTCACCGTCCGCGAAAAGTGGCAGCACGACCTGCAACGCACCGTGGGGGTGGTTACGCAAGACTATCTATCGGCCAAACATCCCGCACGCCCGGCTACCGACAACCTATACATCAACGGGGCCGTGCTGCCCGATGCTGGCATTATTGCGGCCATCCATGCCCTTGGCGTGGGCGACGGGTTGTTGAACAACGGCGTTTTGGTGGCTTATCGCGGCGGGGGCGAATATGCTTTGGCGGAGAGAATTAACCATCTGTCCTCTTCGGTAAAATGGCTTCCTTACGACCAGCCCGTGTTCCGCATCCACAACGTTTGGGATATTTTTAGCAAAAACGGCCAAGCCATCGAAGATGATTATAACCGATTGACCGAGGGCCGCAAATCGGCCCCGGCAGGGGAGGGGTGTACGCTTATCAATCCTGATAAAATATTCATAGAGCCGGGTGCCACAGTGCTGTGTTCGGTATTGAACGCCACCAACGGCCCCATCTACATTGGCAAGGATGCCGAGGTAATGGAAGGCTGCCTCGTGCGCGGCCCGTTTGCCCTTGGCGAACATGCCGCGCTTAAAATGGGGGCCAAAGTGTACGGTCCCACCACCATCGGCCCGCACAGCAAGGTAGGCGGCGAGGTAAACAACAGCGTGATATTTGGCTACAGTAACAAGGGCCACGATGGATTTTTGGGCAACAGCGTGCTGGGCGAATGGTGCAACCTAGGAGCCGACACTAACAACAGCAACCTGAAAAACAACTACGGCAACGTAAAACTCTGGAACTACGACCGCACGGGCATGGTGGATACCGGGCTGCAATTTTGCGGCTTGTTTATGGGCGACCATAGCAAATGCGGCATCAATACCATGTTCAATACCGGCACGGTGGTGGGAGTGTGCGCCAACGTGTTCGGGGCTGGGTTTCCGCAAAACTTTATACCGTCGTTTTCGTGGGGAGGGGCGGATGGGTTTACCACCTACCACTTGCTGAAGGCATATGAAGTAGCCGAGCGGGTATTGGCCCGCCGAGGATTGGAATTGAATAAAACAGAAAGGGATATTTTGGGGCACGTGTTCGAAACTACTGCCCTGTACCGTAAAATGGAGAACAAAACGAATGCCTGAACGCGAAAAGATAATAGCCGCCAACTGGAAGATGAACAAAACCTTCCACGAAGGGCTGGCATTGATAGTGGAACTGAATATGCTGTTGGCCCAAAAACCAACCTACCATACGGTGGTGGTGGCCCCGCCGTACATACATCTGCAAAGTGCGCAATTTACCTTGGCCGACAACGATGTAAAGCTGGCTGCGCAAAACTGCCACCAAGCCGAAGAGGGCGCGTACACGGGCGAAATTTCCGCCGCGATGTTGGAATCCGTTGGGGTGAGCTACGTGATATTGGGCCACAGCGAACGCCGCCAGTATTTTGGCGAGACCGACGAACTGGTGGCCCAAAAGATACAAGCCGCTACCGATGCCGGGCTGAAAGTAATCTACTGTTGCGGCGAGCTATTGGAGGTGCGTCAACAAGAAAACCACTTTCAACTGGTGAAACAACAGATAACTACCGCCTTGCAAGGCTTTGATGCCGAGGTGATAAAGAGAGTGGTGGTAGCCTACGAACCCGTTTGGGCCATCGGCACGGGCCTTACCGCCACGCCGGAGCAGGCACAGGAAATGCATGCTTTCATCCGCCAAACGCTGGCGGAGCTTTGCGGGGGCGACGTGGCCAAGAACGTATCCATACTTTATGGTGGAAGCATGAAGCCCTCCAACGCGGCGGCGTTGCTTTCGCAGCCCGATGTGGACGGTGGCCTTATTGGCGGCGCATCGCTGGTAGCACAAGATTTTTTTGACATTATCCATAGCATCTAATGCAATACATAGCCTTTACCTTTCCCGTAGCGGATACCGATACCCAAGAAATACTGTCAGCAATGCTAGATGGACAAGGTTTTGAGGGGTTTGAGTTTCAAGATGACCGCTTGAAAGCTTTTATACCCGAAAACCTGTTTGATGAAAATGCCTTGAGGGAAACCTTGCAGCAATTAAGTATCCCTGCCGAGTACACTACCGAAATTATCCCCGAAACGAACTGGAACCAAGTTTGGGAAAGTAATTACAGCCCCATTTGGGTGGAGGAAAAGGTGTACATCAGGGCCACGTTCCACCCCATAGAGCCGAATGCGGTTTTTGAGGTAATCATCGACCCTAAAATGTCCTTCGGCACGGGCCACCACGAAACCACGTATATGATGGCGGCTTCGATGCTGGGTGATGATTTTACGGGGCAAGACACGTTGGACTTTGGCAGCGGCACGGGCATCCTCGCCATTTTGGCCCGCAAAATGGGGGCAGCCAGCGTGGTAGCCATCGACCATGAGGATTGGGCCTACCGCAATTGTTTGGAAAACGTGGAACTCAATAAAGTGGACAACATCCACGTTATTGAGGGTGACGAATCCACCATCCCGCCCCGACAGTTTGGCCGCATATTAGCCAATGTCAATAAAAATGTTATTTTTCGGAACTTGGAACTGTTGCACGAACGCCTTTTGCCTACGGGCTTGCTCTATTTGAGCGGCCTGTTGCACGAAGACGAAGCCGATATTATGGGCAAGGCCAGCACCTTGGGTTTTCAGTTGATTGACAAGAAAACCCGTGGCAACTGGATTTGCCTGAAGTTGAAGAAATAAAAGCCATGGGTTTTAGCCTGTGGAAAACTGAATCGCCACTACTATGAAGTACCTTTTACTGCTGTTGGGTTTATCCCTTGGCCTGCACCTACAGGCCCAAACCATCACCAGTTTTTCTGCCGACCCCGCAGCATTCCTCAAGGAGTTGGACAACTTCATGAACACCACCAAGCGCGACGATGCCAAGGCCGCCACGGACAAATTCGTGGCCCTGCACAAAGCGGGCAAGATAAAGCCCGAAATAATGAACAAGATAATAGCCAACGGCTACGCCATGTTGGCCAGCAAGCTGCGCGCCGCCCCGCATTTCGTGGATTACCTTACCGCCGTAAACCTGTTTGCCGAAAGTGGCGCGGCCAGCAGCGTGTTCGACAAATGGGCCGCTATATTGAACGATGTAATCAAATTGCAGCGCAAGGGCAGCAGCAAAGAGTTTACGCAGTACGTTGATTTTTCGCAGGGGCTGTTTAAAGACAATGCCTTTTACAACAGCAAATCCAAGGTTTGGAAAGCTACCAACAAAACATACGAGCTGGGTTTTGCCAACGAAAAGCCCTTTGTGAAATTCCTTTCTACCGATTTGATGGGTATTTCCAGTGCCGATACGGTATTCATTTTCGCCACTTCGGGCACCTATTACCCTTTGGACGAAGTGTGGGAAGGCGGCAAGGGCAAGGTAAACTGGGTGAAGGTGGGCTTGCCCGCCGAGCAGGTCTATGCCGAACTGAAGAGTTATCGCATACCGATGGACAAGGCCGACTACCAAGTGGACAGCGTTACGTTCTACAACAAAACCTATTTTGATTTCCCCTTGCAGGGCACGTTTAAAGACCGCCTGACGGCCCAAAAAACCGTTACGGGCTTCCCCAATTTCGTTTCTTATCGCAAAGACCTCCCCATCAAAAACCTGGGGCCGAACATCCAATACTTGGGCGGTTTTGCTATGGAGGGTTCCCAAATAGTGGGCGGCGGCGACAGCACGGCCAAGGCCACGCTTATCTTTACGCAAGACAACGGCCGCAAGTCGGTACAGCTTAAATCGAGTTATATCCTAATCAAAACCAACGATGAGCTTACGGCCAACAATGCCGAGGTTTCCATTTATGTGGGCAAAGACTCCATTTACCATCCCGGCCTTACCATCAAATACAAAATGCAAAAGCGCGAGCTGGCTTTTTATACGGGTAAGGACGGCGTGTCAGCAAGCTCTTTCTACGACTCTTACCACCGGCAAGAGTTCAATGCCGAGGCCATTCTTTGGAACCTGAACGAAAAGGATTTGCAGATAAAAATGGTGAGCGGTGCCGGCCAAAATCCGATGGTAATTACCTCTTACGATTACTTCCGCAAGGGCGAACTGGACAAATACCAAGGCACGATGGATTTTAATCCCATCTCGCTTATCAAGATTTACAGCGACGAAACCAAGTCGAGGGAGTTTTATGCCGAATCGTTGGCCAAGCGCATGAACCCCAACTACACCGAGAACACCATCATACGCTTGCTGTACAAATTGGTGGAGGATGGCTTTATCTATTACGACAAGATTACGGGCTTGGTAACGGTGAAGGACAAGGTATTCAATTACGTGCTTTCCAATGCCGACAAGCGCGACCACGATGTTATCAAATTCAATTCATACTCCACCCAAACCAATGCCACGCTAAACTTGGATACGTTCGACATGACGGTGGTGGGAGTGCGCATGATAGTACTGAGCGACTCGCAGGACGTGCGCATCTTCCCTGGCGAAAAATTCAACATCCAGTTGAACGAGAAGCAGGATATCGCTTTCTCCAACGTGGTAATTGCCGGTATCGTCGATTTTGTTGGCGAGGGCTTTTACTTTGATTACGACTCTTTCAAAATCGACCTTACTGATTTGGCCGCCGCTACCATAAACGTGCCCACGGGCGAGCGCGACAAGCAAAACGATGCCATTTACATTCCGCTCCGTTCCAAAATCGAGGGGCTTACGGGCTATCTCAACATTGCGCAACCCAACAACAAAGCAGGTAAAAAGCCTGCACCCAATTACCCCATCTTTACCAATCGCAAAAAATCATACGTTTACTATTCCGCCGATAGCATACACCGAGGTGCCTATAAGCGAGATGGGTTCTATTTCGAGCTCGACCCGTTCCAGTTGGACAGTTTGTTGAGCTTCGACCCGTACAAAGCCGACTTGGGCGGCCGCTTGGTGTCGCACGGCATCTTCCCCACGTTTGACGAGAAGCTGAAAATCCAGACAGACCTCTCGCTCGGTTTCCAGCGCACCACCCCCGCCAAGGGCTATGCCCTGTACAAAGGCAAGGGCACCTATACCGATAGCATCATGCTCAGCAACACGGGCTTGCGGGGCAAGGGCAAGGTGGATTACCTGTTCACCAGCTTCAACTCGCAGGATATTATTTTCTTCCCCGACTCGTTGGATGCCATCACGGATTCGTTCGGCATGAAGAAAACCACTTACCAAGGCATCACCTACCCGATGGTAAAAGGCTTTGACAACGCCATCCACTGGCTGCCGTACGGCGACAGCATGTATATCAAAATGCGCACGGTGCCCTTTACCATGTACGAGGAGGGCAGTAGTTTGAAGGGTAACTTGCTGCTTACCGCAAAGGGCCTAAAAGGCGACGGCCGCTTCGAATTTAAGGAAGCCGTGTTAGCCTCTACGCAGTTCAACTTCCAGAGCGAATCGATGAGCTCGGATACCATGGGCATGCAGATTAAATCGATTGGGGAAGACCGGGTAACCTTCAACACCCCTAATGTGAGCGGCAAGGTGGACTTCGTAAAGCGGCAGGGTCAATTCAAGGCCAACGATGCCAACATCCCCACCGATTTCAGCAACAACTACTACAAAACGGAAATCAACGAGTTTTTCTGGGACATGGATGCCAACATCCTCGATTTTAAAGCCCCTTCCGGAAGCCAAGGTGTATACTTTACCTCTACCAAATCAGACCAAGACTCCCTTAAATTCCTCGGTAAGCGCGGCTTGTTTGATATGACCAGTTCCATCATAGAGGTTACGGGCGTGCCCGAAGTGCGGGTGGCCGATGCCAGCATCATACCCGATAGCGGCAAGGTGGTAATTGAGCCGGGCGGCCTGTTGCGCAAGCTTACCAACGCCACCGTAATAGCCGATACGGCCAACAAAAGCCACAAGCTATATAAGGCAGATTTGATTATCGAAAGCAAAAAGAGCTACCGGGGCAGCGGCCTGTACGATTACGTTTATGGCAAAACCGCCCCGCAGCCCATTTTCTTTAGCAACATACAGGTGAAAGACGAAACGGGCAAGCGCAAGCGCGTGTTCCTGAAAACGTATGCCGATACCCAAATACCAGATACCACCAACTTTAAGCTGAACGACGGCTTTGCATTTAAGGGCAAGGCGCGCTTAGAGGCGGAACTGAAGAACCTGATGTGTGAAGGCTATGGCAAACTGCTGTTGCAAGACCCTCGCCTGGGCGAAGCATATTGGTTCTCGTTTACCGACTCCATAGACCCGAACAATGCCGTGATACACTACAACAAAGTAGTGAGCGACCAACAGGATACGCTGGTGGTGGGCGTGTACTACAACCCGTTGGATACGGTGAGCTTCTACACCAGCCTAATGCAGCCGCTGCACACCCTCAACGATTTCCCCACGCTGAACGTGAAAGGCATTGCCAAATATGACGACTTGCTGAAAACCTACCGTTTCGGCAACGAGGAGCGCATCAACAAGGCCGACCCTTACGGCAGCACCCTCACCTACGATACCAAGAAAGGTATTGTAAAGGCGGAGGGCAAGATGAATTTCCCGCTCAATTTCAAGCCGCTGAAGCTGGTGGTTTCGGGCAATATGGAGCAGCAATTGGATTCCAACAAAATAGTGTTCAATACCACTATCGGCTTGGATTTGATAATGGACAAGGCTTTGCTGGAAATGTTTGCCCGCGACGTGGTTGCCTTTAGCTTTGATAAACCCAATGCCGACTATACCAGCAATTTCTTCGAGAATGCCCTGAGCAATTTGATGGAGAAGAACAAGGCCAAGAAAACCATTGAGGAAATGCGCAAAACGGGTGCGTTTGCCAAGCCCAAGGAATTGCCTACCCAGTTGGTGATAAGCGAGGTAAAACTGATTTATGACCCTTACTACCAAATCTTCCGTTCCGAAGGGCCCATTACCGTATCATATATCGGCGAAACGGGCGTACACAAGAAGCTTACCGGCTACTTGGAATTTGGGATGAGGCAGAACAACGATTTCTTCAATTTTTACATCGAAAGCACGTTCGACGATTGGTACTACATTAGCTACAGCAACAAAACGCTGCAAGTGGCCTCGTCCAAAGAAGACTTTACGAAACTGATGGGTGCCATACCGGTGGAGAAACGCCAAGTGAAGCAGCCGAACAACGATTTTTATTTCTACACCATTGGCAACGTGGGTGCCATGCAGGCTTTCTTGGATAGGATGAACAAGATAGCGAGTGGCATACGGGTTGATTTGGACCTGTTCCCGAGCGACGAGGAGATGTTGGAGGACGAGTTGAACGAATTGCGCCGCCAACTGTTGGATGAGGAAATGCAGAACCAGATAGACCGTGAATACGAAGATGACGACGCGCCTACTTATGTAGACCCGAGGCCGAAGGATAAAACCCCGCCACCGCCCAGTGATGACGCGCCTGTGCAAGAGCAGCCCAAAGGCAAAAAGAAAAAAGGCGCAACCGAGGACACGCCCACACAAGAACCTGACGGCAGCACGCCCGATGGAGCCGGGCAACCAGAAGAAGAAACGGATACCGAGGTAACGGAACCGCAACCCAAGGAAAACAATATACCTAAGGAAATATTGGAGTGGGAGCAAAACCAAGGCAAGAAAAAGAAGAAAGGAAAGGACGAATAGAACGATATGTGGGATTTGATATTGAAAGGCATCAGTTATTTGGTAGAAATACCGATTGAGAAACGCAACAGCGACCATAGCCCCAAACTGCGGGTAACCCTAAAAGCCGGGCGCTATGCCTTGAGCACTAATAACGTTTATTACTCGCACGAGGATAAGTATGCATCCTTTAGGCAGGCGTTTGCCAAGCTGGCCCCCGCCCAAGCCGAGGTAAGAAAGGTACTGGTATTGGGCTATGGTTTGGGCAGCATACCGCATATACTGAAAACACACCACCACATAGATGCCCAATATGCAGCCGTGGAGGTGGACCCGATAGTGGTGGGCATGGCCCAGCGATACGGCAATTTGCCGAAGGGCAGCACGGTAAGCTGGTTTAACTCGGATGCGTTGGCGTTTGTGACCTTTACCAATGAAACGTTCGATTTGATTTGCATCGATATATTTATCGACGACAAGGTGCCCGTTCCATTTTTGAGGGAAGAATTTTTGCACGATACGTATAAATTACTAAACCCC
>CAYYZT010000016.1:1750-19849 GCA_964476015.1 uncultured Chitinophaga sp. | reverse complement strand
AGCGTAAACCAATTCGATAATGCGCAAAAAGTAGGCGGATTTGGCTATTGGGAGTTGAATTTGGAAGATAAATCCATGCACTGGAGCAGCAATCTCTTGTCCATTCTAGGCCAAGCGGACAAAAAGGACGTTCCCAGCCTGCCCTCGTTGCTCAAACTAATGTCGGAAACCACCGCGCTTGCCGTAGAAACCAAATTCCAGCAAGCCATGGAAACCGACGGCAACATCAACTTTACGTTCGACATCGATGGGGAAACCTTTGTGTGCCTGGCCCGCCCCAGCAAACGCAACGGTACCTTGCACCAATTGGCGGGCATCATACAAAAGGCATAAACGGTAACTCTATTGCTGCCAAAAATATCCTTGCCTGCATTTAAGCTTGAGAGCCTACTCTTCTTTTTTGTTCTGCACCGTAGTAGTCGGCTGCGGCAATATCACACGCATGAGTATGGCGTTGTGGTCGCTCAGGCTGCAATACTCGGCGCACCACCGCTCTTGGTAAAGGCGGATGTAGCGTTTCATCATTACGGGCTGCACGCCGTTGGCACGGTACAGTATAAAATCAATCAAGTGGCTATTGCCTCGGGTTTTAAGGTCGTTGGTAGTAGAACAGGCAGAATACTTTTCGTTGCTATACAACGTATCGTCCACGGCATCAAGCACTTTTAGCAACATAGGGTAACGCAGGGTATCATGTTGGCTGGTGTTGTAGTCGCCTGCCAAAAATTGTGGCACTCCCGGTTCTTGGTTGGTAAGCACTATGGAAGAAAGGTCGATATACTGCGATAGTTTGGTGCGCCAGCTACCGCCCGCTTGCAGGTGCGTACCCAGCACTTGTATGCGCTGCCCGCTGGGCAAAGTGGCTTCTACCAGCAAACCGCCTTTATGTGCCCAACTATCTATGCCTTCCCGCTCACGGAAACGCACCCTATCCACTTTTTTAAGCGGATGCTTACTGTAGATAACGATACCGCTGTTGGTTTTGAACGGCAAAAACGGCCTGTTTGCCGGGCCGATTTTATACGGATATTCCTTTTTCAGCTTGCGGTGAACGATACGGCGGCTGCGGATATCGAACAACTCTTGGAACACGATGATATCGATACTGTCGTTGATGAGGTGCTGCGGTATCAACCGAGCACGCTTGATGGGCCCCTGGCGCACCGGCAGCAGCAAGCGTGGCAGCATTTTGATGTTGTAAGACAAAATACGGATTTCGCCGGGCTCGCGGGTTTCCAAATCAGGCAATACCTGCGGAGCAATTTCCAATGTTTGCGCATGGGCAGCAACCACACCGAGGAGGAGTACGGCTAGCAGTAGTTTAACAGCATTCATTTGTCTAAAATACTAAATTGTTACGGGTTTCAGGTTGCGGGTTACGAGTTTATTAAAAGACAAAGAACAACCTATGCCCCGAAACCTGCAACTCGTAACTTCCACATTATCACTTTATTAATTTATGCGCCCACTAACATACCATAACAGGTTATTATTAACTTTGCATCCGTTTTCATACCTGAATGCTACCTATGCTTCAATCAAGGTTTTTTATAACCGTGGCGATGTTGTTGGCCTCGGTTATTGCTTTTCCCCAAAACGCCCGCATTACCGGGCTCGTTGCCGATTCCATTACCAGCAAACCCATGATAAGTGTGGTGGTGTTTCTTGAAAACACCACTTTGAGCACCGTTACTGGAATCGACGGGGCTTTCACGTTGGAAAATGTGCCCGTGGGCAAATATGTACTGGTTGCCCAAACCGACCTATACCAAGACCGTACCTTTAACATCAACGTTATTGCCGGCGATAACAATCTGGGTACCATCAAGCTACGCCCGATGGAGGGTGGAACGGATTTCCTCTCCGCTGAGGACTTGATACCTACCGTAAGCTTGGGCGAGAACGACCTGCGTGGCGACGGCTCGCAAAACGTATCGGGCTTGCTCACTTCCAGCCGCGATGTGTTTATCAACACCGCCGCCTTTACTTTCGGCAGCTACCGTTTCCGCATCCGTGGCTACGACGGGGAAAACACCGACGTGTACATGGACAACCTGCCCATGAACGATTTGGAAGATGGCCGGGCATACTGGAACCAATGGGGCGGCTTGAACGATGTGTTCCGCAGCCGCGAGAACACGGTGGGGCTTGACCCAGTTAACTTTACTTTTGGTGGCTTTGGCGGTTCGGCAGGCATACAAACCACCGCTGCCAACCAGCGCAAGCAAATCCGCATTTCCTATTCGGCAAGCAACCGCAGCTATACCCACCGCTTAATGGGCACTTACAACACTGGCCTGCTGCCGAAAGGCTGGGCAGTATCGTTGTCGGCCTCACGCCGTTGGGCAAAAGAGGGCTATGTGGATGGCACCTCTTACGATGGTTGGTCGTACTTTGCCGCTGTAGAGAAGGTACTTAAAAATCACAACATTAACCTTACTGTTTTCGGTGCACCTATTAAGCGCGGCAAAACCTCGCCTACCGTGCAAGAAGCCTATAACCTTGCTGGCAGCAATTTCTACAACCCCAACTGGGGCTACCAAAATGGCGTGAAACGCAACAGCGATATAGTACACAGCCACCTGCCCACCTTTATTCTCAGCCACAACTGGAAGATTAACGACAAAAGCAATTTGGCCACCACGCTGGGCTACCAGTTCGGCTCCAACGGCAGCACCACCATTAACTGGTACAATGCGCCCGATCCGCGCCCGGATTACTATCGCAACTTGCCCAGCTATATTGAAGACAGTAGCCTGCGCGAGCAAGCCCGCCAAAACTATATGGAAAACCCAGACCTGTTGCAACTGGACTGGAATCGCTATTACAGTGTGAACGCCAGCAGTTTTGAAACGGTTGAAAACTACAACGGTACTGGCCGCGACACTACGGTAAACCTGTCGCGCTACATGATTGAAGACCGCCGTTTCGACAAGAAACGCGTGAGCGGCAGCATATTGTACGAACACCGCTTTTCAGAAAAATACATCTTGCAAACCGGTGCCAGCTACGTTTGGCAACGCACTTACAACTACAAATTGGTTGATGATTTGCTCGGCGGCGATTGGTTTGTGGACCGCAACCAGTTTGCCGAGCGCGACTTTGTGGACAACATCGACGCCATCCAAAACGACTTGGACAACCCGAACCGCTTGTTGAAAGAAGGCGACCGCTACGGCTATGATTACAACATTACCGTAAGCAAGCCTACCCTTTGGGCACAAGGTATTATGAACCTCAACCAATGGGAGTTTTTCTTGGCCGCCAACGTTAGCTACACCAGTTTCTACCGTACGGGAAATTATCGCAGCGGTTTGTTCCCCAACGATTCCAAAGGCGACTCCGAGAAACTGACTTTCTTTAACTATGGTGCGAAAGGCGGTGCTACCTATAAAATAAACGGACGCAACTACTTGCTGGCAAATGCCGGGTATATGACCCGTGCCCCGTATGCCCGCAATGCGTTTATCCAGCCGCGAACCCGCAACGAAGTGGTGAACAACCTTAAAAGCGAACAGATTTATAGCTTCGAAGGCGGCTATATGCTCAAGGCCCCGAAATTAAAGGCGCGTGCCCTGTTCTATTATACCCAATTTAACAACGGCACCGATACTTATAGTTTCTATTATGATTTGGAGCGCAACTTTGTGAACGTTGCCCTTACCAACATCGACAAGCGCCACATGGGCGGCGAGTTTGCCGTGGAAGCCCAATTGTTCTTCCCGGGCTTTAGCGTGGCAGCGGTATCCGCATTGGGGCAGTACATTTATACCAGTCGCCAAAACGCCACCATTACCTTGGACAACAGTGCCGAGATATTGGCGCAAGACGTAACCATCTACTCCAAGAACTTCTTTGTGGCCAATGGCCCACAGTTTGCCAATAGCCTGGCTTTGAAATACAACGCGCCGAAGAACAACTGGTTTGCAAACGTTTACTTCAACTATTTCGACCGCATTTTTATAGACTATAACCGTGTGCGCCGCACTGATGAAGCGGTTGATTTGGTGGAGCCAGGTTCCGAGCTTTGGAACAGCATTTTGGAGCAGCAGAAAATGAAAGGCCAATTTACCATCGACGTGTTTGGCGGCACTTCCTTTAGGGTTGATAAGTGGATCAAGAAACTGGAACGCCGTACCGATTTATATATCAACTTAGGCATCAACAACATCCTCAACAACACGAAATTCATTACTGGCGGCTTCGAGCAAACCCGTTTGGACTTTGAAGAGCGCAATGTGGAACGTTTTCCGCCAAATTATTTTTATGCTTTCGGCACCAACTTTTTTGTTAACGTAAGCCTGAGGTTTTAAAGGGATTAACTCTCAAAATCTAGTTACTACTTACTAGTTCCTAATTACTCAAAGAAATGAAACAAAGAAACTTCCTTAGCCTGTTGATGCTGGTTGCCGTTATGGCTTTCGGCAGTTGCGTGAAAGACGATTTCGATACCCCGGACAACGGCGGCTGCATCGACGAGGGCTTGACCGCCAACATCACCATTGCCGACCTGAAAAGCATGTACACCAGCGGCAACCTGAAAATAGAACAGGACCTGACGATACAGGGCGTGGTAATTTCCAGCGACCAAGAGGGTAACTTCTACAAAGAATTGGTGATACAGGACGAAACGGCCGGTATCCTCCTTTTAATTGACCAAACCAATATGTATACGGATTTCCCCGTGGGCAGGAGGGTGTACATAAAAATGCAAAACCTGTACCTAAGCAACTATGGTGGCTTGGTGCAAGTGGGTGCATCCATCAATCCGGATAATAACAACTTGGAGCGTATACCGCAATCGTTGATTAGCGATTTCGTAAAAAAAGGTGCTTGCAACCAAGAGGTTACCCCGCTAGAAGTATCAGTAAACCAACTGGACCCCGTGGTATACCAAAGCCGTTTGATTAAGCTGGTAAGCGTGCGCATGAGCGATAATGATGCCAACGTAACATGGGCTACCGTGGGCGGCAGCTCGGCCCGCAACCGCACCATTATGGATTGTAACAACGGCACCATCATTACCCGTACCAGCGATTTTGCCCGCTTTGTGGGTACGCTAACCCCTACCGGACGTTTCAATATCACGGGCGTATTCAGCGTGTTCAACAGCGATAAGCAATTGAAATTCCGTAGCTTGGATGACATTGAGATTACCGGTGCCTCTTGCCCTTGTATCGAAACTTCCGGCCCCGTGAACGGCACTACCCGTTTCCATGTGGACGATGTGAACATCTTCAGTGCCTCACAAAGCATACTTACCCAAAACTTTACCGGTTTTAGCGGCACCCTTAACGTACCCGGCTGGAAGAACATCAGCCAAAGCAGCACTATAAAATGGACCGGCGACACCTTTAACGGTAATGGGTATGCCCGTATCTCCGCATTCAACACTGGCCAATCAGACGTGGCCACTTGGTTGATTACCCCGCCGTTTGCCGTAACGGGCGATGCCGAAACGCTCACCTTTACCAGCCAAGATGCTTATGATGACGGTGCCGCATTGGAAGTGTTGGTATCCACCGACTACGACGGCGGCAACAACCCTGAGAACTTTACCTGGACCAAAGTATGCCCCAACGTATCTGGCGGCCACTCCAGCGGTTTCTCGCCCACTTTCGTAGCTTCTGGCAATACAGACCTTTCCAGCTTCACTGGTAGCAATGTTTACGTAGCTTGGAGGTATAAAGCTGGCGAATAATAAGCTCCTTAAAACCATAAGAAAGCCCCGTTTCTATAAACAGAAACGGGGCTTTCTTATTTGGGTAGAGGCAAGAGGATTAACCGTTTACTTTCTTGTGGTCTTCCAAAAATTTCTTCAGGCCGATATCCGTAAGCGGATGGCTGAACAAGCCCTCGATGGCCGATAGCGGGCAAGTAACCACATCGGCACCCATTTCGGCACATTTGATGATGTGTAGCGGGTTGCGAATGGAAGCGGCCAATACCTCGGTTTCAAAGCCTTGTACGCCATAGATGTGTACTATTTGGGTAATGAGGTCCATACCGTCCCAAGAAATATCATCGATGCGGCCGATAAAGGGCGAAACATAGCTGGCTCCGGCTTTGGCAGCCAAAATAGCCTGCCCGGCAGAGAACACCAGCGTGCAGTTGGTACGGATGCCATTATCAGTAAAATAACGGATGGCCTTAACGCCATCTTTAATCATTGGCACCTTTACCACAATATTGTCGGCTATGGTGGCCAGCACCTCGCCCTCGCGGATGATGCCTTCGTAATCGGTTGAAATCACCTCGGCACTCACATCGCCAGCCACTATGTCGCAAATGGCTTTATAGTGTTTCAGCACATTGTCGTGGCCTTTGATGCCTTCTTTGGCCATTAACGAAGGGTTGGTGGTAACACCGTCCAAAATGCCCAAGGCGGCGGCTTCTTCAATTTGTTGTAAGTTGGCTGTATCTAGAAAAAATTTCATTTGGAGAGCGATTTTAGGTTGCGGCAAAGTTAAGCAAAAACCCCTGCGGTATAAATGGATTTGGAATTGCGCGGGAACAATTGTAAAATTGAAAATCCCAAAAGAAAGAACATGCGTACATCCCCCTATACTATCCGCGCTTGGTTTGGTTGTTTAATGCTAGGTTGTGTCTTATTCGTTTCTTGCCAAAGAAGCAGTGGGGGCAGTGGCAACGAAGACTCTACCGAACAACCAACAACAGAAGTGGTGCATCCCAATACCTCGAACCCCAATGGATTTTCGACCAACTCCACTATATCGCACAACGATACCACCACCCGTAAGGGAGAGCCGATAGTAGGGTACGGCTACAAAGTATCGATACAGGCAAACGGCACGTTCGGTTATGAGATAACGGAAAACGGGCAAACCATTTTCAGCCAAACCACGGCCGCAGGGCTAGGGGGCAAAGGGTTCCCTGAAAAGATACACGCCGCAAAAGCCGCCGAGCTTATTTTGGAAAAACTCAAAAACGGAGTGGCCTCACCAACCTTAACGGAGGACGAGGTAAAGGACATATTGGGCAAATAAATCCTAGAAAGGATAGCCGATGGCCAAATTGAAAGTGAGGTTGTTTTTGCGCCACTCGCGATCAAGCGGGTTAAAGGTGCGGATAACCCAGTTGTTTTGCAATGGCGAACCCGGATCGTGAAGCGGCAGGCCCATGTCAAAGCGCAGCACGAAGTAAGAAAAATCGAACCTAAAGCCCACGCCTGTGCCTAAAGCAAACTCCTTATAAAAGCGGTTGAACTCAAAGTCGGCACCGGGGCGCAAGGTGTCGCCCTTCAAGGTCCAAATATTACCTGCATCCAAAAACACGGCCCCCTTTACAAACCGATAAATATCGAACCGCAGTTCTAGGTTAGCCTCTATCTTAACATCGCCTGTTTGGTCGAAAAAGATATTGGGGTTGGCAATCTCCACATCCGAGCCTTCCAGCACAAACGAGCCCGGCCCCAACGCACGTACCCGCCATCCTCTAATGCCGGTACTGCCGCCGGAAAAGTATTGTTTGATGTAAGGCAACGCCGTAGAGTTGCCGAAAGGTACGCCAATGCCACCAAACATGCGGCTTACCAACTGTGCCTTGCGCCGTATGTTTAGATAATTGCGGATATCGCCGTCCGCCTGGAAGTACTGGGCATACGGTATATTGAAAAGCTTGTACGGCTTCGGCGTATCTTTATTGATGTTTGCCAAGGCATATATACCATGCATAAAGTTGCCCGCCACCTCACCATTGCCAATAAAAAACCAACGGGTTATTTTGTACTTATCAAACTTACTGGCCCAAGTAAAGGTATAATCCATGCCGATAATCAACTGTTCGGAGAAGCTAGTGCGCAAAGTTTGGCTACGTTCCAGTATCTCGCGAAACTCGTCGCTCTGGTTTAGCACCCGCACCAAGCTGATGGAGATGGGGTCGAAACGGTGCCGCATTTGGTCGTTCTGCCGCCAGTCGTACCCAAAGGACAGGTTGGTAGTGGTAACGGTGTAGTAGTTGATACGCCTTAAAAAACTGTTGCGCAGCGAAAGGATGGTTTTCGGCCGGGTCTGCTTATCCAGCTTAATAAGTTTAAAAGGCACCATGAATTTGTTGAAATACAGGTTGGCGTTGGCCCTAATGTCCACGGTATTGAAAAATTCCTTGCCTCGGTCAAAATTCGTCTCGAAACCGGTGGTCACGTTTATTTCCAGCAACTCCGCCCCCCTAAAGATGTTCTTGTTACGGTAGGTAAACGTACCCGCTATGCCCAATAGGTAAGTGGTATTGTTGTTGGCCGAAGCCTCCACGCCCCACTCTTGCTTTTTGGAGGGCGTAAGCGTAATGATGCAATCCAAATAGTTTTTGCCGCCCACATTAGACACCTCCGATGGCACAAACTTAATATTGATAAAGCGGAACACGCCCAAATCGGCCAAGTGGTTGAGTGTTTGGTTGTAGTCAACCCTGCTGTACTTGCGGCCATGCTCAAAGTGGATGGCACCCATCAATATGTTGGGGCGATACTTCAAATTCTGGTACACGAAGTGGTATTCGCCTACCACCAATGTATCCAGCGGCACCTCGCTTTTAAACTGTTCGATAGTATAATCCGTATGTATGAAAACGTTGTTGATGTAGTACACCTCATGCTGGGTGGAGTCGCTAGGCGGGTTTATTTTCACCTTCACGTTCACCATTTTGGTGCGGTTATTACTGTCCAAGCCGAAGGTTACATACTCCCGGTTGAAGTAATAGTAACCTTCATCCTGCAAATCTTTCGCGATGCGCTCCCGCTCATCCTTCATCACGCTCACCTTAAAAGGCTCGCCCGACACCAACAGCGTTTCGTCTTTCTTGGCATCCACCAGTTTGGTTACAGAATCGACGGGCGGGGGAAAGGTGATGTTTTTAACGGTAAACATCTCGCCCAAATCCACCAAATATACCACCGTGGCCTTTTTCTTTTTGATGGCCGTTTGGTAATTTACCCGTGCATAGAAGTAACCGTTGTTGGTAAGATAATTTTGCATTAAAGCCGCCGATTTGGCAGCATAAGTGGAATCGTATAGCACGGGCGGCTCGCCCACCTTTTCCTTCATCCAAAAGCGAAACTTGTTTTGCTTGTGCCGCCCTGCCACATTGTAAAACCACAGACGCGTTTGTGCTATGCCCAAAAACTTCTTGTTGGGCTGTAGTTGACTTATTTCCTTTAGCTCGGCGGCTAGGGCCTTGGACTTTTTTTCGGGCTTTTCGTCGGTATAGAGTATTTTGTTCGACTTAAATAATACCTCTCCCTCTTGCAGGAAGCGGGTATTGGCGCAGCCGGAAAGCAGAAACAGGCTTGCACAAACCAAAAAGATGTGGGATATTGTCCGCAAAACGGCCATAATGCTGTCGAAGGCGCAAATTAAACATATTCAGTCACTCCAGCGAAATAAATTCCGCTCGCAATACCAACAATATCTGGCCGAAGGGGCCAAAATAGTACCCGAATTGATACAGGCCGGGGCCAGCATCCAACAGCTTTATGCCCTGCCAGAGTGGACGGCCCAGAACCGCCAACTGCTGCAACGGCATCAGTTAGCAGCCGAAACCATCACTGCCGACGAACTGGCCAAGATATCCGCCCTGGCCACGCCCAACCAAGTGCTTGCCGTGGTGGCCATACCGCAACATGAAACTACCGCCGTACCAGAAGGATTAAGCATAGCTCTGGATGCTATCCGCGACCCGGGCAACTTGGGCACCATTGTGCGCACTGCCGATTGGTTCGGTATTAAACGGGTGTACTGCTCGCCGGATTGTGTAGACCTGTACAACCCCAAAACCGTGCAATCCACCATGGGTTCCATTGTACGGGTGGAAGTGGTATATACCGACTTGGAAGCGTTGTTCAAAAGCCTCCCTGCCACACCCGTTTTTGCCGCCGATATGCAGGGCGAGAACCTGTACAATACTAGCATGCCGCAAAATGGCATCTTACTGATAGGCAGCGAATCGCACGGCGTATCCAGCCAATTATTGCCTTATACCCAGCCCATCACCATCCCCCGCTTCGGTGGCGCGGAATCGCTTAACGCCGCCATCGCCGCGGGAATCATTCTGGGGTGGTGGAAGGGGCAAGTGTAGAGATGTGAAATGAGATTCAAGACACAAGAAACAGAATAAAGAGTTAGCTAGGGCATTTTGTCCAATCTTGTGTCTTGTGTCTTATGTCTTGTGTCTAGCAAAAGCTACCTTTGCCCTTATGAAACCGAGAGTACGTTTTGCGCCCAGCCCTACGGGGCCGCTGCACATCGGCGGGGTGCGCACCGCTTTGTACAACTATTTGTTGGCCCAGCAAACAGGGGGCACGTTTATCCTCCGCATTGAGGATACCGACCAAGAGCGGTATGTGCCCGGCGCGGAAGACTATATTATTGAAACACTGCAATGGTGCGGCCTGCAAGTACAAGAAGGCCCGCACGTGGGTGGCCCACATGCCCCATACCGCCAAAGCGAGCGCAAAGGGATGTACCGCCAGTTTGCCGACCAGTTGTTGGCTTCCGGCAACGCTTACTATGCTTTCGATACCGCCGAGGAACTGAACGCCTTACGGGAAAATGCCCAAGGCGGCATGTTTAAATACGATGCCACCAGCCGCTCACAGCTTAAAAACGCTTTAACGCTATCCGAAGCCGAGGTGCAGGAACGCCTGAAACGCGGCGACGACTATGTGATTCGCCTAAAAGTGCCCGCCAACGAAGAAGTGGTATTCGAGGACGTGATTCGTGGCACGGTGAGCTTCCATACCGGCCAATTGGACGACAAGGTATTGCTGAAAAGCGATGGCATGCCCACGTACCATATGGCCAATGTAGTGGATGACCACCTGATGGAGATCACCCACGTTATTCGCGGCGAGGAATGGTTGCCCAGCGCGCCCACGCACGTGTTGCTGTACAGGGCTTTCGATTGGGAAGATACCATGCCCAAGTTTGCGCACCTGCCCTTGATTTTGAAACCGGACGGCAACGGCAAACTGAGCAAGCGTGATGGCGACCGGTTGGGCTTCCCCGTGTTCTCGCTGGATTGGACCAACCCGGAGACGGGCGAAGTGTCCAAAGGTTTCCGCGAAAGGGGATTTTTGCCCGAACCGTTCCTCAACATGCTGGCCTTTTTGGGCTGGAACCCCGGCACCGACCAAGAAATATTTACCAAGGAAGAACTCGTAAAAGCCTTTAGCTTGGAGCGCATCAATAAGGCCGGGGCCAAGTTCGATTTCGAGAAAGCCAAATGGTTCAACCAGCAATATATCAAAACCTTGGAGCCTGCTGTGCTGGCCCAATTGGCCCGCCCGCAGGTAGCGCAACATGGTTTCAATCCAACGGAAGATTACTTGACCGAGGCCAGCCGCTTGTTGGCCGAGAGGCTTACGTTTGTAACCGACTTCTGGGAGCAGGGCTATTTCCTTTTCCAGCCCCCGGCCCAATATGACGAGGCCACGCTAAAAAAGAAATGGAAGGAAGGCAAACGCGAGTTTTTCCCCGAGCTGGTGGAGCGGTTTGCCAACGTGCCCAACTTTACCGCCGCCGCGCTGGAAACGGAAACAAAACTGTTTATGGAGTCGCATAGCCTCGGCTTTGGCGATGTGCTGCCCATCATCCGCATCATGCTCACAGGCACCATGCAGGGCCCTTCGGTATTCGATGCCGCCGCCTTGATAGGCAAAGAGGAAACCCTGCAAAGGATGCGCAAGGGGATAGAGGAGTTTTCTATATTGGTTATTGGTTGATTGGTTACTGGTTATTGGTTATTGGTTGGCAGCTGAGGTGCCTAGCAACCAAGAAAGAATCGGACTATACAATTTATGCTACAAGTTGTTGTACAATTTGGTATGTTTATTGAACCAGTAATTGCTTTTACAAATTGACTAATAACCAATCAACTAATAACAAACCCATGCCCAAAAAGAAACCAAAGGAAGGAAAACCACAGGTACATGATGACTTGCAGGGTTTTGAGATGCGCATCAACGAGTTTGGGCAGATTATTACCAATACGCCCATCGAGAAGCTTAACCAGTTCCTTAACAAGAATGTAGAGGACAAAAAGCTGAAAGACCGCGAGGATATTGACGACATCAAACAAGGAGAAGATTAAATTTCTTGAAAAAAATGTGCTTTGGGCTTTTGAGTTTGTTTTGAAAACTTATTTTTGCTGTATCTTGGTAACAAGGGAGCAAAACAGGCTCGTAAGGACCCGATTCAATCACTAAACACAATAAAACCGTCAACGCCATGCCAGGTAAAAAAAATGGAGGTTACGATCCTGATGAGGAAGAGGATGACGACCTCGATATGGATTTCGATGATGATGATGATTTTGATGACTTCGACGACGATGACGATGATGATGCGGACGACGAGCCTAAAAAGCCCGCCGCGAAATCAGGCACTGGTGCCAAGCCAGGTGGCCGTAAGCCAGCAAAGTCTGAAGAAGAGGATGAATTTGAAGAATTCAACCATCGCTTTGAAGACTTTGATAAGTTTGAAGAAGACGACGACGATTTTTAATCGTCCGTAAACCCTATACATTCAAAAGCCCTGTCTCGTTTAAAACGAGACAGGGCTTTTTCGTTCCATGCGCCGTATCCGTAGCAACCCGTATTTTACGGCATGGCCGTAATACGTACCGTGCCCACAGCGTTCTTATCACAAACCGGCCCGATATGAAACCCGTCCTTTTGCTGCTGCTCGCACTCTGCCCGCTTTGTCTTTTGGCCGATACCGCCATCCCGCTCAAAGAGGCCGTATCCAAAGGTTTCGTAACCATATCGGCCACGGGCGAAGGTGGCTTTACGGGCAAGGTGCTGGCACTGGATATAGCCAGCAAACATAAAAAGGAGCTTACGCTGGCCATATCCGCCGGGCTTACTTTTGCCGCCGACGACAGCACCGTACAAGACCTCATGATTACCGAAGACCGCCAATTGGTATTGGCCGCGGGAGCCAAGCGCAAACTGATTGTAAACGCCATGTGCATTGAGCCTTATAACGGCGGCCCGCGATTAGGCAGCGCGTTTCTACTGGGTGCCATGGCGGGCGACACTTTGGTAAAGCTGGCCCAATATATTGCCACTAAAGGCTATCAAGACGATTTGGGGCAATCAGCCGTGTGGACCATCATCAACAACGAGGGGCTGGAAAATGTGTACGGCAGCGACCCGGTTAAATTGAAAGACATGGTGCAGTACATGCATACCATAACGGGCAAACCGCTGCCGTGGTACCATAAAGAAAAAGGGCCCTCCTCTCCTACCCAAGTGTACAACCCCGAGCCGGCCATCGTACACGCTAACTTCGACTTTAGCCTGCCCATGGCGGGCAGTGCCAAAATAGCCATCTACAACGAGGCCGGCGAAACCGTTTACACCATTAAAGACAACATGATGGTGAAGAGCGGCAAAAGCACCATGAAGTTCCGTATCGAAGTGCGCGGGTACGAGAAAGGCAAATACTATGTACGCCTGCACCTAAACGGCAAATTGCAGGAAGAAAAGGTTTTTGAGCTATAATTTTGTGTTCTTTGCGTTAAAGAGCCTTACTTCCAATGTCCAAAGTTATCCTGTACATCGCCGCCAGCCTCGATGGCTACATTGCCCGAAAAGACGATAGCCTGGACTGGCTGCCGCCCATACCCGAAAGCGGCGAAGACTTTGGCTACAAGGAGTTTATGTCCGGCATCGGCATTACGCTTATGGGCAACAAAACCTACCAAATAATCAAAGGCTTCGGCGACCCTATTTACCCCGAAATGACCAACTACGTTTTTAGCCGCACAGCCCATGAGGCAGAACCGAACATTGTTTGGATAAACGAGCACCCCGTCGACTTTGTGCGCGGTTTAAAAGAAAAGGACTCCAAAGACATCTGGCTTATCGGCGGCGGCGAAATTATCAAGACTTTGTACGAAGCCGAACTGATCGATGAACTTATCCTTACCCAAATACCGGTATTACTGGGCGACGGCATCCCGCTTTGGCCCGCCTCCAACCGCGAGGCAAAGCTTACAGTAATGGAAGTAAAGGATTACGGGGATGGATTGGTGCAGTTACGATTTAAGTTATAAGGCATTCCCAACAGATACACCCAGCCCAACTGGCCTCAGCCAACCACCATGGTTCGACTCCGCTCACCATGACACAAATGACAATATTTTTGCAAGTAAACAAACAAAAAATCGGCCAGCTCGTTAGAACTGGCCGATTAACTTATCTCTAGTTACTAATTCCTAGTCGCTAGTCAACTTATACAGTAGCACGCTCCTGCTCCTTGATTTTGTTCAAGGCACTACCGGCTTTAAACCAACCGATTTGCTGCTCGTTGTATGTATGGTTTACGATGATGCTGTCGCTGGTGCCGTCGGCATGGTTCAGCACCAAGGTAAGCGGCACGCCCGGTTGAAACTCCGTCAAGCCCAAGATGTCGATGTTGTCGTCTTCCTGTATCTTGTCATAGTCGGCAGGGTTGGCAAATGTAAGGGCCAACATACCCTGCTTCTTCAGGTTTGTTTCGTGTATGCGGGCAAACGAGCGCACCAACACGGCACGAACGGCCAAATGGCGCGGCTGCATGGCCGCATGCTCGCGGCTACTGCCCTCGCCATAGTTCTCGTCGCCCACTACTATGCTGCCGATACCGGCGGCTTTGTAAGCACGGGCGGCAGCAGGCACTTCTAAGTACTCACCGGTCAATTGGTTCTTCACGGCGTTGGTCTTCTCGTTGAAGTAGTTTACCGCGCCAGTCAAGGTGTTGTTGGCAATATTGTCCAAATGGCCGCGGTAGCGCAACCATGGGCCAGCCATAGAAATATGGTCGGTAGTACACTTACCTTTGGCCTTGATCAACAGTTTCAAGCCTTTCAGGTTGGTGCCTTCCCAAGGCTTGAAGCCTTCCAACAGTTGCAAACGCTCGGAAGTTGGCTCCACTACTACCTGCACGCCCGAACCATCGGCAGCCGGGGCTTGGTAGCCCGGGTCCTCGGCATCAAAACCTTTGGGTGGCAGCTCCAAGCCCGTAGGCTCGTCTAGCATCACCTCTTGACCGTCTTTATTGATTAGCTTATCCTTGATAGGATTAAAGGTCAAATCGCCCGCAATGGCAAACGCCGTAACTATTTCGGGCGAGGCCACGAAAGCATGCGTGTTCGGGTTGCCGTCATTACGCTTCGCAAAGTTGCGGTTAAACGAAGTGATGATGGAGTTCTTGCGGTTCGGGTCGTTGGTATGGCGGCTCCATTGGCCAATGCACGGGCCACAAGCGTTGGCCATTACCACGCCACCAATTTTGTCGAAAATATCCAAGAAACCGTCGCGCTCCACGGTGTAGCGCACTACTTCTGAGCCTGGGGTAATGGTATATTCGGCCCTTACTTTCAGGTTCTTGTCCAAAGCCTGTTGAGCCAAGGAAGCGGCACGGCTAATGTCTTCGTAAGAAGAGTTGGTGCAGCTACCAATCAAGCCAACTTCCAACTCCTGCGGATAGCCATGCTCGCGCACGGCATCGGCAAATTTGGAAAGCGGCCAAGCCAAATCCGGGGTAAACGGACCGTTGATGTGCGGCTCCAGTTCGCTCAGGTTGATTTCGATAACCTGATCGAAATATTGTTCAGGATTGGCATAAACTTCGGTATCGGCGGTAAGGTGTTCGCGAACCTTATCTGCTGCGGCGGCCACGTCGGCACGACCAGATGACTCCAAGTAACGCTTCATGCTATCGTCGTAGCCGAAGATAGAGGTAGTGGCACCAATCTCGGCACCCATGTTGCAGATGGTGCCTTTGCCGGTGCAGCTAAAGGTTTCCGCACCAGGGCCAAAATATTCCACAATGGCACCCGTGCCACCTTTTACAGTAAGGATACCGGCTACTTTTAGGATAACGTCTTTAGCAGAAGTCCAGCCGCTCATTTTGCCGGTAAGCTTCACACCGATGAGTTTCGGGAATTTCAGTTCCCAAGCCATGCCGGCCATTACATCAACGGCATCTGCGCCGCCCACGCCGATGGCTACCATGCCGAGGCCACCCGCGTTCACGGTATGGCTATCGGTACCAATCATCATACCGCCGGGAAAGGCATAGTTTTCCAAGATAACTTGGTGGATGATACCCGCGCCCGGTTTCCAGAAGCCGATGCCGTACTTGTTGGATACGGAGCCCAAGAAATTGAAAACTTCCTTGTTCACTTCCAACGACTCGGTCAAGTCTTTCTTAGCACCGTCTTTGGCCAAAATCAAGTGGTCGCAATGCACGGTAGATGGCACGGCCACTTGTGGCTTGCCCGCCTGCATAAACTGCAACAGGGCCATTTGCGCGGTAGCATCTTGCATGGCCACGCGGTCGGGCGCAAAGTCAACATAAGATTTGCCACGCTGGAAATTGATGGCTTCCTGCGTCTCGAACAAGTGCGCGTACAAAATCTTTTCGGTAAGCGTCAAAGGGCGACCTACTACCTTACGGGCTTTTTCAACCCTTTCTGGTAGCTTGTCGTACACCTTTTGTATCATCTGAAAATCAAATGCCATGATATGTAGTAAGGTTTAAAACGGTGGAGCACTCAATAATTATCGTGCAAAATTACTAATAATTAAGCACACACTAAAGCAACAGCGAAGGTTGTTGGAGAATTCCGTGGCAAGGACATTTAAATACCCTTAATTTGTTCGGCAGTAATATTTTATCAAGGTTAATAACTACACCGCTCGGGCACATATATCCGGCTAAATCTGGGAAGGATGTTGGAATACATAATGGTAATGGAAAGGCAATCAATAAATTTAGGAATAAAACAACATTGGCACATCAGTCTGTTGGTACATTGGTATATTATCAATTACCTTTGCCGTCATTAATGACTGGGGTGCCTCGTTTCAAACGAGGCTGAGATTACACCCAATGAACCTGATCCGGTTAATACCGGCGTAGGGAGTCGAAGCACCATTGCTAGCGTGGTGTATCATTTGGTAATGCTTATCCCGACATGTCGGGGCCTCGGTTTTAAGTTTTCATTAACCTAAAACCGTTTTATGAAGTCCTTTTGTGTTTCCCTGTTTTTATTGGCAACTACATGGGCCGCCCAAGCCCAAACCGATTCGCTGGCGTTGGACAGTATCGGCATCTTCCGCTATTTGGATAACGTGGTAGTGGAAGGCACCCGTGCCGGGAAGGGCGTGCCCACCACCCACACCAACGTACAGCGTGAAGACCTAGAACCCCTCAACCTTGGGCAAGACCTGCCCATCCTGCTCGACCAAACACCGTCGCTGGTAAGCACCAGCGATGCCGGGGCGGGTGTGGGCTATACGGGGCTGCGCATCCGCGGCAGCGACCAAACCCGCATCAACGTTACCATCAACGGCATCCCCTATAACGATGCCGAGAGCCAAGGCGTGTTTTGGGTAAACATGCCCGACCTAGGCAGTAGTGTGGACAATATCCAAATACAACGCGGCGTGGGCACCAGTACCAACGGCGCAGGGGCATTTGGCGGCACGGTAAACGTGCAGACGATGGACCCGAGCAAAATCGCTTTTGGCGAAGTGGCCGCCAGTTATGGCTCTTTTAACACCTATCGCTTGCAAGGGCAGTTCGGTACGGGGCTGATTGGTAATAAATTTGCCTTTCAGGGGCGGTTGAGCAAGATAGCATCGGATGGATACATTGACCGCGCTTCTAGTAATTTGACCTCATTTTTTATTGCCGGAGCCTATTATGGCGAAAAGGATATTTTACGTCTCAACGTGTTCGGTGGCAAAGAAATAACCTACCAAGCTTGGAACGGGGTAGACGAAGCTACCCTTGAAACCGACCGCACCAGCAACAGTGCCGGAACCGATGGCTTCAAAAAAATAGGCGACCCGTATGATAACGAAGTGGATAATTATCGCCAAGACCATTACCAACTTATTTACTCCCGCCAAATTGGGGAACGCTGGTACATCAACCCTGCCCTGCATTACACGCGTGGCTATGGCTATTTCGAACAATATAAGGTGGATGAGGATTTGGCAGATTACCTGCTTTCGCCAGTTACCATTGGCAGCGATACCGTTTTCAGTACCGATTTGGTGCGCCGCCGTTGGTTGGACAACCACTTCTA
>CAYYZT010000016.1:0-1740 GCA_964476015.1 uncultured Chitinophaga sp. | reverse complement strand
CTTCTACGGTGGCGTATTCTCGGCCATTTATAAGGGCGATAAGCTGGGATTGACCTTTGGCGGTGGCTGGAACCAATATCGCGGCGAACATTACGGGCAAGTGATTTGGGCCGAATTTGCCACGGCCAACAACAGCCATCGATACTACTTTAGCGATGGGTTTAAAAACGATGCCAACATCTACGCCAAGCTCACCTACACCGTAAAGGAGAAACTGCATCTGTTTGTGGACCTACAGTATCGCAACGTAATCCATCAACTGGAAGGCACGGACAACGATTTGCGGGAAATTTCCTTGGATAAAACCTTCCACTTTTTCAACCCCAAAGCGGGTGCTTCGTTTGATTTCAACTTAAAAAATTCCATTTACACCACTTTCGCCATCGGCCACCGGGAACCTACCCGTGCCGATTTTATCGATGCGCCCATAACCCAAGAGCCTACTGCCGAGCGTATGTATAACTTGGAACTGGGCTATCGGTTTGCCAGCAGCAAGTATGCTTTTACGGCCAATTATTACCTGATGTATTATAAAGACCAGTTGGTGCTCACTGGCGAAGTGAACGACGTGGGCTCGCCCATCCGCACCAATGTGGACCAAAGCCATCGCATGGGCGTGGAACTGATGGGCTCGTTAAAGCCTTTAAAATGGCTGCGCTTGGATGCGAACCTGACCTATAGCATCAACAAAATCAACAACTTTGAGGAGGTGCTGTATGTGTACGATGAGGATTATAATTTCCTTGGCGAGGAGCGCACTCAATATAGGAACACGGATATTTCCTTCTCGCCCAATATTATTGCAGCGGCCAACCTTACCTTTTTGCCAGTAAAGGGTTTGAGCGTGTCGTTGCTGAACAAATATGTGGGCAGACAGTATTTGGACAATACCCAGAGCGACGACCGCCAACTCAATGGCTACTATGTAGCCAACCTGAACGTCAATTATACCTTCAAGTTCTGGATTATCAAGGAAATGACGGTGAGCCTTTTGGTAAACAACCTCTTCAACAACCTATACGAAAGCAACGGCTACACTTTTAGCGAACTATACCGCACAGCGGGCACCGATAGCCGAGGCGATTATAATTATTACTACCCCCAAGCGGGCATCAACGTGCTAGGTGGTGTAAAGATTAGGTTTTGATTTTTGATGGTCCACGGTCGACAGTCCACGGTCCACGGAAATTGGGTTTGATGGATAAAAAGCAATGGGCGAATTTTTACTGTTGACCGTGGACTGTCGACTATGGACTTCTATTACTAACAGCAGCAATTTTCCCAAATGGGCGGCTGGCCACCATTAACGCCCCACGGTGGCCAGCCGCTTTGATGGTTTAGTTTCATATTTCACATCCCATATTTCCCATTTCCATGTACCTTTGCCCTATGCTGTACCGCAACGGATTAAAGTTGGGCATATTGGGCGGCGGCCAATTGGGCCGGATGCTGATACAGAGTGCCATCAATTTCAATTTGCACAACTTGGTGCTCGACCCTGATGCACAAGCACCCTGCCGCAACATTGCCGATGAATTTGCCAACGGCAAGCTCACCAATTACGATGCCGTGTACCATTTCGGTAAGCAGTGCGATGTAGTAACCATCGAGATAGAAAACGTGAACTGTGAGGCCCTCAAGCAACTGGAGCAGGAAGGCATACCGGTATATCCGCAGCCGCATATCATCGAGCTAATACAGGACAAGGGCTTGCAGAAGCAGTTTTACCAACAACATAAC
>CAYYZT010000015.1:13962-20267 GCA_964476015.1 uncultured Chitinophaga sp. | reverse complement strand
CCCCGGGGAAAGGTTAGGTGGCAGGGAAAGTTTGATGGGCTGGTTTGCCGATACGGGCTTGGGGGCCATTACCAACCTTCCTGCGGCATCCGTAAGCTTTGTTTCGCCATCGATGGGCGATTCCACGTACAGCGCATCCACGGCGGGGTTGGGATAAACCTTTATGGCAATATCGGGTGCCATGTTGCGGATGCCCGTTATAGATGTATCGGCAAACAGAAAGGTGCGGTGCGTTACAAACGCGTTCTCCATAATACCGCCGCAAACAATAAAGCTTTTTCCATCCAGTTGGCCCGCGCCGCGCAAATCCATTAAAGCCACTGGCAGCGAATCGGTATAAATCAATAAACTGTCCAGCTTTGGATTGTATAGAAGGATTCGGTTTTCGGGCTGTACCACGCCGCTGCCATCGTAAGCAAAGCCGTTGAAATCGTACGTAGTGGCTCCGCCGCCCACCCAAACGGCCCAGCCGCTTGCCGTGGCGGCACCCATGCGGTAACCCGCCGTGCCAAAATGGATGCTATAGCCCCACGTAATCTGCGCAGGATTGTTAGGATTGATAACGCCCTTGCGCAGCTCGGGCGCGGCAGGGTAGTTGAGGCCCGTGCGGGCACCGCCCATATAATAGATGGTATCGCCGATGATGGTGCCAGTAGCCCCGAATGCTTTATAGTCTTGCGTGTTGGGCACGGCTGTGCCTGTTGTCCATGTATCGGCGGCGGGGTTGTATATCTGTACGGTAGTGTGGTGGTTGGTATAGTCCCAGCCTGAGATTACATAAATCAAACTGTCGCGCCAAGCTATTTGTATATGGTCGGTTGTTGGGGTGGGCACGGGTGCCCCGTTGGGTTGGTAGGTGTTGGTAACGGGGTCGAAGATATGTACTTTGTTAGAAACTACATGGTCGCCGTTGGGTAACAGATGATGCCCGCCGATGATGTAGATTTTGCCATTTACAAAGCTAGCGGCAGCGGCAACTTTGCCCAACGTATCGGGCAGCGGAGGCAGCGTATCCCAACTGTTGGTGGCTACATTGTACCGAAACGTGGATAGGATAACATCGGCATGTGTAAGCCCTGTGCCAATGCCCCCGAAGGTATATACATACTGGTTGCCGTTTACTTCGGCGGCTGTAACGGCATGGTTGGCCACCGGCGTGGGCATGGGTGCCCGTTCGGCGATACGGAATTGGGGTTGGGCGTGCAGGACGATGGAACATCCTACCAATAGCATGAATATTAAGGTACGCATACCTTAAATATACATATTTGGTGCCAGTTGTTGAGCGTGTGCTAATTTACAACGGTATATTTCCGTGCTTTTTTCTCGGCATGGTATCCACCTTGTTTTCCAGCATTTTGAAGGCGCGGATGAGTTTTTGGCGGGTTTCTTCGGGACGGATTACTTCATCCACAAACCCACGGGCCGCGGCACGGTAGGGGTTGGCAAACTTCTCGGTATAGTCGTCCACCTTTTCCTGTAGCTTGGCCTCGGGGTTTTCGGCAGCGGCAATCTCCGTTTTAAAAATGATTTCGGCGGCACCCTTGGCACCCATAACCGCAATTTCGGCGGCGGGCCAAGCGTAGTTCATATCGGCACCTATGTGCTTGCTGTTCATCACATCGTATGCCCCGCCGTAAGCTTTGCGGGTTATCACGGTCACTTTCGGCACGGTGGCCTCGCTGAAGGCGTACAGCAGCTTGGCACCGTTGGTAATGATGCCGTGCCACTCTTGGTCGGTACCCGGCAAAAAGCCCGGCACATCCACAAACACCAGCAGCGGGATATTAAATGCATCGCAAAAACGTACGAAACGGGCACCTTTGCGCGATGAATTGATATCCAACACCCCGGCCAAGTGCGCGGGCTGGTTGGCCACTACCCCAATGCTGCGGCCGGCGATGCGGGCAAAGCCGACTATGATGTTTTCGGCAAAATCCTTGTGTACTTCCAAAAAGCTGCCTTCGTCCAAAGTGCCCTCTATCACTTCGCGCATGTCGTAAGGCTGTTGCGCGTTGGCGGGGATGATGTTGGCCAAGGCTTCGCGTGTTTCGTCGGCACTGGCTTCGTAAGGGTAAAATGGCGCATCCTCTTCGCAGTTTTGCGGCATATAGCTCAATAGCTGCTTAATGTGGTTGATGCACTCAATTTCGTTGGCACAGGCAAAGTGCGTTACGCCGCTCTTGCTTGCATGGGCCTGCGCACCGCCCAGTTCTTCACTGGTCACGTTTTCGTGGGTAACGGTTTTCACCACGTTGGGCCCGGTTACGAACATATAACTGCTGTGTTCCACCATCAATATAAAATCGGTAATGGCGGGCGAATACACCGCGCCACCGGCACAGGGACCCATGATGGCACGTATTGGTGGTATTACACCGCTGGCCTTGGTGTTTCGCACAAAAATATCTGCATAGCCGCCCAAGGATACCACGCCTTCTTGTATACGCGCACCGCCGCTATCGTTAAGGCCGATTACGGGCGCGCCGTTTTTAATGGCGAGGTCCATGATTTTTACTATTTTTTCCGCATGGGTTTCCGAAAGCGAGCCACCGAATACGGTAAAGTCCTGCGAGAACACATATACCAAGCGGCCATTTACCGTGCCGTAGCCCGTTACCACGCCATCGCCAAGAAAAATCTGCTTATCCATGCCAAAGTCTTTGGCACGGTGGGTTACCAGCATCCCTATTTCCTCAAAGCTGCCTTCGTCCAGCAAAAAATGGATGCGCTCGCGGGCCGTAAGGCGGCCTTTGGCGTGCTGTGCGTCTATACGTTTCTGCCCGCCCCCGAGGAGGGCTTCCTGGCGTTTCGCTTCTAGTTGTTCAATAGGGTTTTTCATGGTGTACGGCTGCGTGGCAATGAATGTACGCCCGCCGTTTTTCTTACTATTGGCGGGGAAACAAAGGTAGTAAAATTGGTTGATGGCAGTGGATGGGAAAAGGGATTATTGTTGCGGGGCCATATCCTCGTTGTACCACCGCACCATTTCCACTATTTTTTCCAAATACTTGGAGTATCGTGGAAACTTGGCTACCCCGCCCCCCGTTTTTTGCCTGAAGTTGGCCGACTGCTGTAAAACGGGAAGCAATTGTGTGTTAAAGTTGGTTCTGGTAACGATGATATAACTGGTATCGTTGGTGAAGGCATAGAGGTCATAGTTTCCTCTGTCGGCATCGCACCGTAGCGACATTAGCGTGAGCGCACCTTCCGTTTCCACTTTCAAAAAATTATCCTCTTCCCATTTCCAGTGTCTAAATTTCTTTCGCCTATATAGGTCTCCTTTATACTGAAATGTTAGCATCTCATCAGCCTTCAGCCGCCTTACTCCTTCTTCGTTTTTTAGCCTTACCCTTATTAGCATAAATTTGCCCCAGATAGGTAGCACCTTGCCGTGTATGGTGTCGTTGTTCTTCAGCACTACAAAATCAGCATGTTTTTGCGCTTGCGCAGTATAGAAGCAGGCCAAAAGGCACAATATGGTAAAGAGGGTTTTCAATGTAGCATGCCCGTTTAGGTTATATCTGACAAGTAAGCCAAAAATAACATCAATGCCAATACCCAATAACCCTTATATGGAAGGAAGGGTGTAGCAAGGGCGTTTCGCGGACACAAAGACTTTCTATATATTAGCTTGTTCTGTTTGGTATAGGATAAAAGACAACTGCTCTCCTTGATTTACCCGCGCCGGATTTTTTTAGGTTCGTTTTTGTTTGTAGGATACGTTCTTACAACGCTAGCGGTGGGCGAGGTGCATCCTTTCTCCAGGTTTCCGATGTACAATAGTTTTCCTAACTGGGCTTATAGCTTTTGTTTAAAAGACAGTGCGGGCCAAATGTTGCCTTTCATTTCCTATACCAACACCCGCTCCGGTAGCGTGGCCCACCAGTATTACACGGTGAGCGCGCTTAACAATTTTGCTTATGGGGATGGAAAGGAAGCGCCTGAGCAGTTGCAACTAGTGGGTAGGGAGATGATGGAACGGATAGATTTTGTGAAAAAACCGGAAGTGGGCGATACAGTATCATTATACTTAGTGTTTTATTACTTAGAAGACGGGGAAATAAAGAAGCGGGAAAGTTTAATAGGCCAGAAACATGTTGTGGGAGATTTATAGAAAGGAATACAGCAAAGCGGAATGGATTTGTGCTAAAATATCTTTGGTATGGATAGCGGCAATGTTTCTGCTGTACACTTATTCCAAGTACAATTCGCAACCATTCCCCGTAGGCATATGCACGTTAATAGATTGTGCGGCCTTTATGGGTTTTTGGGGCAAAACGGCTTTCGTGTCCCTGCTTGCTATATTGGCCCTTTGCTATGTGTTCGAGATAAAAATGATATTTACCACGTTGGCCCTAGCTATCGTTTATCTTATCGGTGCCAGCTTGGAAGAATCGAACGGCATATTGAGTAGAACCAGTTTGATAACGGCTATCTTTCTGGGCCAGTGGTTAGCGTATGTGCTGTTACATTTTAAAGTGATACACAATGTAACCAAACATGCCATGCAGTTTTCGGTGCAGCTTGTGGCAGCGTCGTACACTTTGGCTGCCATATCCAAAATAACCACGGCGGGATTTGGCTGGTTTTTGGATGGGCCGTACATGTCGTTGCAAGTACTCAAGTCTTTTTCTTTCGATTATTTCAGCAGCGGCGATATGGCAGCCATGCAAGCCGGGGAAGACTTTGCCGCTTTTGTATTGAACAATGCCTTTATAATAAAAGGCATGCTTCTTGTTTCGTTAATACTGGAGGCCACGGTTGTTTTAGCCTTGATAAGTAGGAAATGGACTGTTATTTATGGGGTGTTTCTATTGGGTATGCATATTGGCATAAAAATATTGATGGACATTTTGATTACCGCCATTGCGGTTCCGATGATGATTTTTTTCCTCAATCCGCTATACCTGATTTATTACGCAAGCAGCAAGTGCTACCGAAAATGGACGGATAAGGAAAGCAGTTATATTGCTGCTAAAGGATATTTTTGTGGAGTGTTTAAAACATAGTTATGAGGATTTGCGCGGTTTGGTTGGTAGCAATATTATCGGTGGGGTTTGCATCGTGCCAAAAGGACAAGAAAAAGGAGCCGGAGATAACTGCCTTGATCAACGGCAGGTACTGGGTGTCGGGCACATCTACCAATTATATGCAAAAAGTAACCCCTGACAATAATCCTCCGTACACCCAAATTACCATTGCTGCCTATACTGCCGATTACCGCTCCACCCTGAATTTCACCATTACCGATTATAACGATTACGGGCAGGGCGATTGCCTTCGGCTGGCCACCTTTACGCCGGCAGGTGCTGCTACGGATACCGTGATGTGGATGGGGGTGCCCGTTAAAAGTGTGGCTACGCTGCAATACGTTAACGGTAGCGAAAGTTTTGCGGCAAACTATGATGGCGAACTGACGATTGGGGCCTGTAGCGATGCTGAAAAGATAATTTCCGGCACGTTTAGCTTCGTGGGCGTTTCTTCCAACGGAGATACGGTAAGGGTAACGGAAGGAAAAATTATCGAGCTGGAGTTTGGCAAAATTTGAGTGCAAAAGCGGGCCATAGGCGAAAGCTAAGGTTTAAACTATAAAAAGTTGCAATTTAACAAAGTCGCCTTACCTTTATCTGGCCAACCAAACCACCCAACTTATGAAAGTCCTAAAAATTATCGGCATAATAGTGCTAGTGCTTATTGTATTAATAGCTGTCGCTTCGCTATTGCTCTCCACCGAATCTTCTATTGCTAAATCAGTAGTTATCAATGCCCCAAAACACCAAGTTTATCAGCATGTAAACAACTACAAGAAATATAATAATTGGTCGCCGTGGATGAAGCGCGACCCGAACATGAAAAGCGAGTTGGTAGGCGAGGATGGCGTAGTGGGCACGGTTTATAAATGGGAAGGCAACCAACAAGTAGGTAAAGGCGAACAGGTATTTGTTGCAATAACGCCGGATACTGTTAAAACCAAATTGACATTTAAGGGGCTCTTCGACTCCTATGCCGATGTTTATTTAGCGTTAGATTCCTTAGCACCCAATGAGACCAAGGCTACTTGGGGTTTCTTCGCAAACTCGCCCCGCCCTTTTAACGTAATGGGGCTAGTTTTCGATATTGAAAAATACGTGGGGGCTGATTACCAGCTTGGCCTCGACTCGCTAAAGGCAATTGTGGAGCGCGAGACGCTTACTGTTCAAAATCCAACTCCCTGAGCAGTTAACTTTAAATGACAATAAAAAGCCCTCACAGCTAGTGCTGCAAGGGCTTTCAAGTTCTTTACCTATAACCAATTAACCAGT
>CAYYZT010000015.1:0-13862 GCA_964476015.1 uncultured Chitinophaga sp. | reverse complement strand
ACCAATTAACCAGTCAACAAATCAACCGATTAACCAATGTGGAGTTGGAGGGATTCGAACCCTCGTCCAGTCAAGTTGCGGCTATACCTTCTACACGCTTAGTTGCCTGTTGTTTGTCGGGAGAACGGCAGGTCAGGTTACCCACCAACCGTTTCCTTACACCTTTTATCTTGCTGCTGCGTCAGGTGAGGCGTAACAGCCAGCACGATCGTCTCGATGCCCCTTGGCGTACTGAACGTGCAAAGTCTACCAGGGACAAAGGCTATCTAATTCCTAGAATTAGGCAGCCATGGCGTAGTTGTTCTCGCCAGATAAAAAAGTGTTATGCGCCGGGATTTACGAGTCAACGCACCTCTCTCGGCGTGCCAGTATAACGACAATGCCCGCTGTCAATTCCGGTCAACCCCAATATGGTAAAAGAACTTTTGTTGGTCCACAGTCGATAGTCCATGGATAATGGATTAATGGTATTTGGATAGGAAAAGTTCCGATTTGTTTAATCCATAACGAGTGTATGACCCAAACAACCAAAACTTTTATCGTGTGCGAAAATAACATTTTTCCGCCTTTGGTGTTTCATTGGTGCGAAAAGATTTTAGTGTACCATCGAAGGTGCCCGTTGACCAAAAAATGGCTCTATATTTGTCTAAGCCCTTTGTATGACCACACGCAAAGCATACGCTTATCTATTGGTGCTGCTACTATGCGCACCGCTATGGGCCCGTGCCACTGGCCCCGACTATGAGTTGGCGGCCAAACGCCCAGCATTGGCAGAGTATATACAGGTACATTACCCTAACCAGCTTACCGATCCGCACAAAAAGAAACGCCGCTGCTTTAGCCAGTTTGGCTACAATCTTTCATTTTTTCGCTGGAAACTGTTTGATATAGCCCAGTTTGTGGAGCCGGGCGACTTCGGCACCCACTCTTACGGCCAGCCCAGCATGAAGGAAAAAAACGGTGCCCTTTATACGTGTAAGGGCGGGTTTATCGATCTTTCGCACGTGCGGGCCGCCGCCGATTGGACGGTGTACCTTACGTTCAAAATCATCAACGATACCTGTGGCTTTGCCTTGCCGCCTGAGTTCGGCTCTTTGCAGTTGAGCTTTAAGGATTTGGACCAGCTATCCATGCACGACGTTGCCTCGCTGTCGCAGAAAATAGCCTACGAACGACTGCTGTGGCACGAAATAGTAAGTTGGCACTACCATGGACCCAACCATCTCAACAGCGAGCAGCAGAGTGCCTTTACACCCGAAGACATCTACTCCAACCTATTGGGTACGCAGGTAGGTAAGGACATAGCCCTGCGCATCCTTACCATGCACGAAGACCTTACCTATGAGGAAATAGCCACACAAGAGATATACAAAGCCATTCAAGACTTGCTACCCCTAAACGTAGAGGCATGCAAACAAGCTTATGATAAAGTGGACCGCTTTGTACAGCTACAGTTGCCAGAAAACAAGCGCAACCACGATGTGTGGTGGGACAGCAACATTATTTTTCGCGACCAACGCTACGTGTTTAAAAGGTACATGGCCATCGGCCCTAGCTTGGAACCATGGCTAGTACCCAATCAAAACGAACTGGGCTGCAATTGCGATGGTAAAGGTGAGGTATTGCCCGTGCCGCAATACACACTGTCGGGGTTGCCGTTCCACAAATACTATACTTTCTCCATTACACCCGACCCTATTTTGTTTTACAGCAAAACCGATGGCAAGCAACTCCATCCTGAGTTTGGCCCTTTTACCACCCATCACATCGGGCAAATAGTAGCCTACGTGGGTAAACAAATAGAGTCAACACTGATGGCCGGGTATAGCGAGCGCGATAGCTACGATCCGGTTCCTTCGTTCGGTAAGGTAAAGCGGGTGCAGTAATGGAGCGTTAGCTGCTAAAATTGCTTTGATTTAAGCCCTTGAAGCTTCGATAAAGTATCTTATGGCGGCTTCGTATCCAAACAATCCCAAGCCGGAAATAGTACCTTTTACCTTGCCACTGATGTACGAAATATGCCTGAACTCTTCCCTTGACAGCGGATTGGAAATGTGTACCTCTATTACGGGCGTATCGATAGCCGCCACGGCATCGGCCAAGCCTACGGATGTATGGGTAAGGCTGGCTGCGTTGAGTATGATGCCGTCATATCCTTTATCGGCTTCCTGCAATTTATCTATCAATGCCCCCTCGTGGTTGCTTTGATAGTAATCAATGGCCGTATGTGGAAAATTTTGCCGCAAAGTGGCCAAATAACGCTCAAAATCAACATTGCCATAGATATGCGGCTCCCGCTTGCCTAGCAGGTTTAAGTTGGGGCCATTGATAATGAGGAGATACATGTTGGTTTATTGGTTGATTAGTGTATCAGTTAATCGGTTTATAGGTGTATCAGGATTAGGCATGGATTTGATTTATGTGAATCAAAAAAATAAAATGCTACTAAAGTTTAAAAAAGGGGCATACTTATAGCCTTAAATATCACTAACCGATCAACAGATTAACTGATGCGCCAATCAACCAAACTACAGGGGAAATACTTCCCCTGCCAAGGCCATTGATTTACCGAAAGCTGTTTTGTCCAGTCCGGTATAAACGCCTTTTTCCTCAAAAAACTCCAGTAGCCGTTCCGTAGGCATATTGCCCACCAGTTCGTCCTTTGCCATGGGGCAGCCGCCAAAACCCTTGATGGCACCATCGAACCGGCGACAACCGCTCTCAAAAGCCGGGGCTATTTTATCGCGCCACGTAGTAGGCGTGGTGTGGAAGTGTGCCCCAAACTCCATTGCAGGGAAACGGGCAATCAGCTCTTTATACAAATAAGTAATGGTATCGGGCGTGGCTACGCCTACCGTGTCGGACAGCGAAAGGTACTTTATTTGCAATTTCTCCAATTGCTCCACCCATCGCTCGGCCACCTCAATGTTCCAAGGGTCGCCATAGGGGTTGCCAAAAGCCATGGAAATATACAGTACGAACTCTTTGTTGTTGGCAACGCACACTTCCTGTATGCCTTTTACGGCATCCAAAGCCTGTTCTACGGTGCTATTGGTGTTGCGCACTTGAAAGGTTTCGGAAATAGAGAACGGATAGCCCATAAAATGTATCTGCTCAAAATTTGCGGCATCCTCCGCGCCACGTTTGTTGGCCACTATAACGGAGAGGCGGGTTTTGGTATCGCTAAGGTCCAGTGCCCGTATCACTTCGGCCGTATCGGCCATTTGGGGTATATATTTGGGCGATACGAAGCTGCCGCAGTCCAACGTATCGAACCCTACTGCCAACAACGATTGTATGTATTTTATCTTGGCCGCGGTGGGTATAAACTCGTGGATGCCTTGCATGGCATCGCGCGGGCATTCAATTATCTGTACACTATTAGGAGACTGTGGCATAACGTGATGCCAAATTACGCAGACAATGGGTTTTTGCCAAATTTGGGTGCAATACTATTGGGTTTGGTATGCAAAACTGCCGTCGGATATCTTGGGGCATCCGCTAAAATCACTGCCCTAGCCAGTCTTTGAAATCGGCCACACGTTCGCGGCTCACTATTATTTCGTGGCCGTTGGCGTGTACTACGTCCAACTTTAGGCGGCTGTTGAACCACGTCTGTATTTTTTGAATGGCATCGATGCGCACCAAAAACTTTCGGTTCACCCGGAAAAAGTTGTTCGGGTCCAGCAGGTTTTGCAGTTCTTCTATTTTATGGTCTACTAGGTGTTTTTTGCCGTCTTGCGCCACCAAAAACACCAATCCCTCCTCGGCGTAGGCGTACATGAGGTCGGTGGTTTGTATGTAGTGCAGGTTTTGGCCCGCCTTTACCATAAACCGTTCGCGAAATTTTGGCTTGGCTAGGCTGCGTATCAGTTCCTCAATCAGGTCGCTGTCGTACTTTACCTTGCTGCCGTGCAGTTCGCGGTATTTAATAATAGACTTTTGTAGCTCCTCTATATCTATGGGTTTCAGCAGGTAGTCAAGGCTGTTTACCTTGAAGGCTTTGAGGGCATATTGATCGAAAGCGGTGGTGAAGATAACCGGGGTACGGATATTTACCTGCCTGAAGAGGTCGAAGCTCAATCCGTCCGGCAGCTCAATGTCCATAAAAATCAGGTCGGGCTCTTCGTTCTGCTCCAACCATTCTACGGCATCCTTCAAGCTGTGCAGCGGAGGCAATACCTCAATGTCCGGATACTTTTCCGTAAGCACATCGTGCAGCAGGTGTGCCGAAATCATCTCATCTTCAATAATAAGCACCTTCATGGCATCGGGGTAATGTGGGTGCCAAAGCTACTACAAAATCGCTTTTCCCCCTAAGAGGCTGTTTTGAAATGTTTCATCAATTTTTTTTATGGCTATTTTTGACTACGACTTCATTAGCTTTTTTCGTCGTAATTATTCCATTATGCCTTCAAAAAGCTGCTTTGTCTCGCTCAAAAATCCCTCATAAAAATTCTTGCGCTACATTTCAAAACAGCCTCTAATACACAGGCACCGACCTGCCACAAGAACAAATCGGTGCCCGACTTCAACTAATCGCTGCAGTGGTAAAAATGCATACCCAAGTCCACGGATAAAAGCCGTTGTGCGTGTACGGGTATAATAAGCGTATGGGTTGTTGATTAACGGAAGTGGGCTGTTTTCAAGAGAAATTTTCAGCTCAACCAAATCGTCACATCCCCCAATCAACCAGTAAACAGTAATCCGTTACCAGTACCAATTAGCCAATAACCAGTAACCAATAACGAATTAACCAATATCTTCGCCCCATGCTCCTGCCACCCGAACAAGACCCCATGGGCCAAGCCATGCTGCACTATCTGCAACGGCCCGACCGCAACGCCAGCATAGTGGTACACTGCGATGTGGCCGACGATGATGTGATACCCGTGTGGCTGTTGTTCCGCAATTGGGAGGCCATGCCCACTATAGAGCATACCGCCCTCGAAAATTGCTACGGCCGCGTGCTCGACCTCGGTGCAGGGGCGGGAAGCCATGCGCTGGAACTGCAACAGCGTGGGCTGGCCGTAGTGGCTGCCGACATTTCGCCGGGCGCGGTGCAGGCCATGAAAGCCCGTGGCGTGGCCGATGCCCGCCAAACAGATGTGGCTGGGCTGGGGGAAGAGCGGTTCGATACAGTATTGCTCATTATGAACGGTATTGGCATTGCGGGTACTTTAAAGGGCTTGGGCGAATGGCTGGAAAGCGTGAAACCACTTTTGAACCCCGATGGACAGATTATCTTCGATACGTCCGACATTGAGTACCTGTATATGGACGAGGAAGGCGATACCGAGTTGCCCGACGACCGCTCCTACTATGGCGAAGTGCGCTACCAAATGGAATACAACGGCATGAAGGGGCCGGAGTTTCCGTGGCTATTTATAGACAGCATTACCCTTACCGACATTGCCTACGACCATGGCTTCGACGTGGAACTGCTGGATACGGGCGATAATTTTACTTACTTGGTGAGGCTGGTGCGGTTGTGAGGCTTTGGTCAGACGGCCCTCCCAAGCCGTCCGACCGATACAGCGGTGCTTCATTTGCAAGAACGCTATATCTCTTTTGTTTCATTGCGCTATATATCGGTCGGACAGCGAAAAGCTGTTTGACCGCAGGTGGCTAGTGGATGCCTTTCCCCAAAAAGTCCACCTATGGCAACAATACCCAAATAGCTATCAACAAAAGCCATTGGTCAAAAGCTATGCTAGGTAGGGAGTTTCAGAATTAAAAAGTCCGAAAAGTCTTTAAATGGCACGAAGGTTGCCCTAGTATTAGGGAAACCAAAAACAACCGTATATGAACCGTTTACTTAAATGGGCTGCCGTTGCAGGGATTGCGCGCTACGCCTACATCAAATACAAAGAAAAAGCAGTGCAAAAATCTGCTCACAGCTAAGGTTTGAACCAACGTTCGAGTAAGAACAAGGTTTAGACCTTTTAAAGCAACTGGCCCCTCAAGGCCAACAACGAGGAACACGATTTCGATTGTGTTCCTTTTTTGTTTTTGGTTATCAGTTAATCTGTATATCGGTTAATCGGTGTGAATTGAGCATATTTGAATTGTGATTAACTGAATAATTGATTTGACAGATTTACCAATCAACCGATACACAGGTTAACCGATAACTGCTTATATTCGACATGTAAGAAAGCACCATAGTACCTATGACAGGCCAAAGGCTCCATTTTTTGGTGGCGGAAGACAACGAGGCAGATGCCCTGTTGCTTAACCGCGCACTGCACCAACTGTTTGACGGCAACTACGAGGCCACGGAGTATGGCCGCTTGGCCGATGTGAAAGACCACCTCGCCACCCGCAGGCCCGACATCCTGCTGTTGGACATTAACCTGCCCGACAGCAACGACGAGATTACTTTCGAGTTTATTCGACAAAACAAAAGCCAGGTGCCTATTATTGTGTTCTCCGGCCACCAAACCGAAGAGTTGCGTCGCAACGCCATCAAAGCCGGAGCGCAGGACTTTGTGGTAAAGGGTCAGCACGATTACCGCCAGCTTGATAGGGCCATTTACTACGCTATCGAGCGGTTTTCGCTACAGAGCCAAGTAGAGCGGTACGCGCACGAAATAAAGGCTTACAAGGACAAGCTGGTGGAGGCGCAGGCCATCGCCCAGTTGGGCCACTGGGAGTATGGGCCGTTCAATATGATGTTCTATTGGTCGATGGAGGCGTTGGGCATTTTGGAAATGTCCGTTAACCGCAAGCGTATGCCCATCCGAGATTTTTTGGATTTGGTAGTGGATGCCGATCGCCGCATGGTGATGGAAACCTTTCGCCAAGCCATCGAGGACAATAGCGATTTCAATATCGACATTGCCCTGCTGATGCCCGACCTTACCCGCAAATACATCAACCTTAGGGTGCGCAGCAACCACGAAACCAGTCTCGACCAGAAAATAATCGTCGGCACGCTGCAAGACATTACCAGCCGCAAGCGCATTGAAGATGCGTTGAAAAAGAGCGAGGAGAAGTACCACAGCCTTTTCGAGCAGAGCCGCGATGCCATCTATATTACCAGCCGCGACGGGCAGTTTATCGATTTCAACAAGGCAACGCTCGAAATATTCGGGTACGACCACGACGAAATGAAACGCCTGAACGTGCGCGAGATTTACCTCAACCCTTTCGAAAGGGTGAAGTTTAAGAAGGAGATAGAGGAAAAAGGCTTCGTGCGCGACTTTGAACTGAAACTGCGCCGCCGCGACGGCACCAAGATAGATTGCGTTATCACGGCCTCGCTGTGGAACAGCAACGATGCCAAGCTTTCGGGCTACCAAGGCACCATCCGCGACATTACGGAAAAACGCCGCTCCGAGGAACTGATGCGCGACAAGGAAATAGCTCAACGTTCGGGACGTATGAAGGAGCGTTTCCTAGCGAACATGAGCCACGAGATACGTACGCCCATCAACGCCATCAACGGTCTTACGCACTTGGTGCAGCAAACCAACTTGGACGAGAAACAGCGGGAGTACATCAACGGTATCCGCTCCTCGAGCGAACACCTGATGGAGCTTATCAACGACATCCTCGATTTCTCCAAGATAGAGGCAGGCAAGGTAATATTCGAGTCGGTGGATTTCCACCTCGGCAGCAACTTGCAGCAGGTGGTAAACACGCTGCGTTTCAAGGCCCACGACAAAAAAGTGGAGCTGAAATTGGAAACCGACCCCGACCTGCCCGACTCCCTGTTGGGCGACCCGCTGCGCCTGAAACAGATATTGATAAACCTGCTGAGCAACGCCGTAAAGTTTACTGATAATGGCACCGTTACCTTGCAGGCCAAGGTATTGGAAAAGGCCGAGGAGGGCTATGTAATCGGATTTTCTGTAATCGATACCGGTATCGGTATCCCCGAAGATAAAATCGACAGCGTGTTTAGCAGTTTTACCCAGCTCAACCAAGAACTCAACCGCAAGGCCGAGGGCACGGGGCTGGGCCTTACCATTACCCGCCAGTTGGTGGAGTTGCAGGGCGGCACCATTTCGGTGGAAAGCAAGGTGAACAAGGGGTCTACCTTTAAAGTGGTGCTAAAGTACAAGCAGGGTGGCTCCGCCGTGCCCGAACATGACGACAGCGGCTCCATGAACGGCTTCAAGGTAATGGACATTGGCTACAAGCGCATTTTGATTGTGGAGGACAAGAAGCTGAACCAATTGGTAGCCAAGGAAATGCTGCACCAATGGTGGCGAGATGTGGAGACGGATATTGCCGACAACGGCCGCATCGCCATCGAGAAACTCCAGCAGCGCGATTTCGATATTGTGCTTATGGACGTGCAAATGCCGGAAATGGACGGGCTGGAGGCCACGCGCCACATACGCAAGCGGTTCATTCCGCCGGCAAGCGATGTGCCCATCCTTGCCATGACGGCCTTTGCCACCACGGGCGAGGCGGATAAGTGTATCGAAGCTGGTATGAACGACTATATCTCCAAACCCTTCGAGCCGCGCCACCTGCACGATAAAATCGTGGCCCTGTTATATTATAAAGATAGCGTACACCCCGGCGGAACTGCCCCGGCTAAAACCCGCGAGGAGATGCAGCAGCCCGCTGAAAGCCTTAACCTGTCTTACTTGGAGCGGATAACGGGCGGCAACGAAAACCTGCGCCGCCAAATATTGGAACTGCTAATAATAGAAACCCCCGAGGAACTGCAAAAGCTGGAGGAATTTACCAAAGAGCGTAACTGGCCCAGGGTGCGGGGCGTGGCGCACAAAATGAAGTCATCGGCAACCTATATGGGCCTCAACCAAACCCTCTCCAAACTGAAGCAGATAGAGGAAAACGCCAATACCCAAACCAGCTTGGAGCAAATACCCGATTGGGTGCGTGAAGCAAGCAAAAACCTGCACCGGGCTTTGGAAGGGTTGAAGGCGGGGGTATGATTATGGCGGTGCGGGCGGTAGCTGGTGATTTGCTGCTTCCTGCATTCATTAGCGGTTTATTTTGCCTATATTAGCTAAACCTGCTATGAAACATCTGCTATTATTCCCCTTTTTGCTGTTCATTTTCGCAAATACGGCATCTGCATGTATCAACGAGCTATCCGTAACCGCTGCTGGCCAACAGGTAGTTGATGCGCGGCATATAGTGCCACATGGCACCGACCATGCCGCCAACAAGGCCGAATACGAACAAAAACTCAAGGTCCATTACGATAGGTGGCAGCAAGATGGCAGCCTAAACGCGTATTCCGATTATGGGGTATATCTGGTTTACTTGGGTCTATACGAAGAAGCCAAGGCCGTTTTTCAAGAAATAGAGCGCGCCAAGCCCGGCCAGTATGCCACTGCCGCCAATATTGGCACGGTGTACGAATTGTTGGGTCAAAACGATTCCGCTTTCCATTGGATTTCCGAAGCAGTGCGTATCAACCCTACTGCGCATGATAGCTCTGAGTGGCTGCACGTAAAAATTCTCGAGGCCAAAATTAAAGGAAACGACTACATCACCAGTGATTTTCTGCTGGGCACGTCGTTCGGCACCGAGGCACAACCGAATACGGCGTTAAGCAATGTACAATTGGACAAGCTCGCCAAAGCCATCTACTACCAACTGAACGAGCGCATGTCGTTTATCAAGCCCAAAGAGCCAATAGTTGCTTTGCTGCTGTTTGAGTTGGGTAACATTACATCCTACACCACCAGCGTGGAGAATGCCATAAAAAACTACGGATTGGCGCGCGAGTATGGTTACAAAAGCGAAGTGATGGATAAACGTCAGGCCCATTTTACCAAAATGCACAACAAGGTGGCCGACGTGCCTATTGCTGCACCCGAAAACTCCGTAAGCCCATCCTACCTGTTGATAGCGGTGGTGATAGGTATTGTTATAGTGGCGGGCGTATTCGGCTACCGCCGGTTCAATAGGAAAGATTCGGTGTTGCCGTAACACAAAAATGGCTGTCATGCACCGAAGAAGTACGCCTACTGGCACCGTTGCGTTGAACTTGAATTGTGTAACCCGCAACCCGTAACTTCCCCTCTGGACTATCCCGCCCAAAGTCCTTACCTTTGCACCCATGAACAAACGGGTGGCTTTTTACACGTTCGGTTGCAAGCTCAACTACTCCGAAACCTCTGCCTTGGGCCGTAGCTTTAGCGAAGCGGGCTATAGCAAGGTAGAGTTTGCCGAGGATGCCGAGGTGTACGTAATAAATACGTGCAGCGTAACCGAGTTTGCCGATCGTAAATGCCGCCACCTCGTAAACAAAACCCGCCGCCAGGCACCCGATGCCAAGATTGTGGTGGTGGGCTGCTATGCACAGTTGAAGCCCGAAGAAATAGCCGCCTTTAAAGGCGTGGATTTGGTATTGGGTGCCAAGGAAAAATTCAACGTGGTGAAACACGTGGAAGCCCTGCAACCGGAGCAATCCGTAGCCGAGGTACATGCCTGCGCCATTGAGGAAGTAGACTTTTTTACCGATGCCTATTCTTTTGGCGACCGCACCCGCACGTTCCTGAAGGTGCAGGATGGTTGCGATTATAGCTGTACCTTTTGTACCATACCGCTGGCTCGTGGCCGCAGCCGCAGCCCGCGTATAGAGGCCGTTGTCAAACAGGCCCGCGAGATAGCCCAGAGCACCGCCAAGGAAGTAGTGCTCACGGGCGTGAATATCGGCGATTTCGGCAAAGGCGTGAGCGGGGCCAAAAAGAGCGAGGAAGCGTTTATTGATTTGGTGCGCGAACTGGACGACGTGGACGGTATCGGCCGTTTCCGCATTTCGTCCATCGAGCCCAATTTGCTTACCGACGAGATTATTGCCTTTGTGGCGGGCAGCAAGCGGTTTATGCCGCACTTCCACATACCCCTGCAATCGGGCAGTAACAAAACACTTAAAATGATGCGCCGCCGCTACCTGCGCGAGCTGTATGCCGAGCGCGTGGCCACCATCAAGAAGCTTATGCCGCATTGCTGCATCGGCGTGGACGTAATCGTGGGCTTCCCCGGCGAAACGGAGGAAGATTTCCTCGAAACCTACAACTTTGTGAACAGCTTGGACGTAAGCTACCTGCACGTGTTTACTTACAGCGAGCGCGCCAACACTCCCGCTGCCACCATGCCCGGCGTGGTGCCCATAAACGAACGCCGCCGCCGCAACGAGATGCTGCGCATACTGAGCGAGAAGAAACGCCGTTACTTCTACGAGCAGCATTTGGGCGAAACGCGCCCCGTGCTGTGGGAGGCCGAGGCCGACGGCATGCACATGCAGGGCTTTACCGACAACTATGTGAAAGTAAAACGCCCTTACGACCCCAAGCGCGCCAATACCATAGAAGCTGTTACGCTTACCGGGCTCGATGAGACGGGCGAGGTACTGCTGAAGGGCTTTACCGAAAACCACACCATCACCCTATAAGAACCACCTATGTTCGATCGGTCTTATGCCAACCTGTACTACCTGTTTTCCGACCTGTTTGGCATCGAACTACCTGTACTGAAGATTTTCCAGAGCTTCGGCTTCTTTATGGCACTGGCGTTTTTGTCGGCGGCATTTTTCCTCTATCGCGATTTGAAGCGAAAGCAGATGCTGGGCCTTATCAAAAGCTATATTACCGAAGTGGAAGTGGGCCGCCCGGCCACTGTGCAAGAACTGGCCTCCAACGCCCTTATCGGATTTATCATAGGCTTCAAGCTGTTGTACCTGTTTGGGCATATGGACGAAGTAACCCAAAACCCTCAGGCATGGCTGCTTTCGGCCCAAGGCTCTTGGGTAGGCGGGCTGCTGGGTGCCTTGTTTATGGCAGGCTATCGCTGGTACGAAAAGAACAAGGCCAAGCTTGACCAGCCCAAGAAGATAAAAATAGAACTGAAACCCCAGCAACAGATAGGCGACATTGTAATGATGGCCGCTTTGGGTGGCATATTGGGGGCGAAGCTGTTTTATCTATTTGAATCGCCGGGTAACCTAGAGCAGTTTTTAAACGATCCGCTCGGTTCGTTCTTTGGCGGGTTAACGGTATACGGCGGCCTTATTTGCGGGGCGATAGTGGTGTTGTGGTTTGCACGTAAACGAGGTATGGACGTGCTGCAACTGGCCGACTCTGCCGCGCCTACCTTGCTGTTGGCCGCTGGCGTGGGACGTTTGGGTTGCCATGTATCTGGCGACGGCGACTGGGGCGACGAGAATATCGCCCCGAAACCTGATTGGCTCAGTTGGCTGCCGGACCGTTGGTGGTCGTTCGACTATGCCCACAACGTAAACCGCTGGGGGGAACAAATTCCTGGCTGTACCGAAGACTATTGCAAAGTGCTGGAAACGCCCGTATTGCCCACGCCGCTGTACGAGTTTACCATGCTCACGCTGTTGTTCGTTATCCTTTGGAGCTTCCGCAAGCGTATTAGGATACCGGGCATCATGTTCTCGCTATACCTGATTGTAAATGGTATCGAGCGTTTCGCCATAGAGCAGGTGCGCGTTACCGATAAAATGGGCATCGGTATCAAGCAGGCGGAAGTAATAGCGATATGTTTTGCCGTGGCGGGTATTATCGGTCTGTTTTACTTTACTAAACGCCATAAACAAAATTCAAAATTGAAAATTCAAAATTGAAAATCTGTCTTGTGTCTCATATCTTGTGTCTACTAAAGAGCCATGGATAAAATAGCGGTAATCATCCCGGCTTATAACGAAGAAGCCTCCATTGCCGCGGTGGTGGCTGAGGTACACCGTGCCTCGCAAGAAGCGGGCATACATTACTGGCCCGTGGTGATTAACGATTGCAGCAAAGACCGAACTGGCGAAATTATCAGCCAACTGCCTTGTACCGCTTTGCAACTGCCCATCAACCTCGGCATTGGCGGGGCGGTGCAAACGGGATTTAAATACGCCCTGCTCAACGGTTATACCCACGCCGTGCAGGTAGATGGCGACGGCCAGCACCCGCCCGCTGAACTTATCAAACTATACCGCCACATGCAACAGCACGGCTTGGATGTGGTGGTAGGCTCACGGTTTATAAATGGCACGGGCTTTCAGTCGTCGGCCATGCGGCGGTTCGGTATTAATTATTTCAAGTGGCTCAACAGGCTGCTGGTAGGCGTAACGGTACACGACAGCACATCGGGTTTGCGAGCTCAATGCCAAAGCCCTCGTCGTGGTAAGCATGGATTACCCCGATGAATACCCCGAGCCGGAAGCCGTAATTCTATATACCAAACACGGCTTGAAGATAGGCGAGGTGCAGGTAGAAATGCGCGAGCGGCAGGGTGGCGTGTCGTCCATCGATTCGTTCAGGGCGGTTTATTATATGGCCAAAGTTACCATGGCCATTCTTTTTACGTATGTTCGCTTAACTTTCCGCTAAACTTCAACGCTTATTTATGGCACGTATCCAGATACTCGCGATAATAGCCAGTTTGGGCTTCCTGTTCTATATCGGCAGGCAGATAGTAAAGGGCAAACTGCGCGAGGAATATTCGTTTGTATGGATATTGAGCACCATCGTATTGCTGGTGTTCTCCTTTTGGCGCGAAGGACTGGAAGTGGTAGCCGAGGCCTTGGGCGTGGTGGAGGCCCCGAACTTGGTGTTCACAGCCGCCATTTTTATGATATTGGTTTATCTGCTGCACCTATCCAAAGTGGCCTCGCGGCTGCACCAGCAAAACAAAACCCTCAGCCAAGATTTGGCCATGTTGCGGGAGGAAATGGAACGGAATAAATCAAACCATGGAAAGCACGGAGCAGGCACGGAAAATGACCGTTAGTGTGCGCGCACAGGTAATGCCGGTAAGTTGAGTAAATGGGAAAGCCAGTCAAGCGGTCTGACGACCCAGCTGGATGAGTGCCACGGTGCGATGTTACTTGTGATATTGCTTCAAGAAGTCGTCCG
>CAYYZT010000014.1:11776-20521 GCA_964476015.1 uncultured Chitinophaga sp. | reverse complement strand
AAACAAAAGCCCCTGACCAAGTCAGAGGCTTTAGAATTGCTATAGTTTAACTATTTAAGGCTATGGTCCTTAAAAGCCTACCAAGGGTTAATATATACTGGTTAACCTAAGCAATTATTATTCGTTGGGAATCCATTTTTTAAAAGGTTTGCCATCTGCATCTGTCCACTCGCTATTCCCGTTGGCTGATCTGCCTAATACATTACTGGCCGCATTGGATGGGCTACTAAAATCGTAATCCTTAACTAATACCCATTTCCCCCCTTGTTCTTTTAAAAAACCCTTATCAATCAACATTTTTCTGGTTAGAGCCAAGTCGGATTTTTTCGCCCAATCTGTTAATTCGTAACAAAAAACGGATCCTTTTAAAACCCTGAAATTTTTCCCATCTAAATATGCTTGCGCATTTGCTCCCCGACCACTACAATAATAAATTGTCTGACTTTTATTCTCCTTACTTTCGCTTTTAATGCTCGTAACTGCTTTGTCCTCAACAAAAATTTGACTATTTTTTATTAAGGCAATTAGTCTTGATACAGAGTCAAAGGGACCATGAATAGTAATTTCTCCATTAGGCGTTTCGATCTTTACCTCGGTGTTCATTAATTTTATTTTGTGTAAAAGTAAGAGTAATTTTCAAATTTTAAAAGCCTTTTAAATTTTTTTAAGACTTTTGAGTAAATTAGAAAAAATATCCTCTGCTACGTCTCGATTATAAAAGCATGTTAAGGTAACTTAACGTGCAAATACTATAATATTGCAATGGTTAAAAACAGATTAAACTTTATTGCTGATGAGTTATTATAAGCAGAACTTTGCAAATCCCCGCCAAGAAGCGGACGAAGACGACAGCGACTATGCGACAGAGAAGAAATTGAAGTTTCACTACGGCATGATTAAAGGCCGCATAGCAGAAACATTAATACAGGAAATGTTCTTGTTTATGGGTTTCCAAGTATATCATTATGGAATGGAACATGCCGTTCCGGGCATAACCGGAAAATTAAGCCGAAACAAAACGGAAGTGGCTAAAATAATTCGTCACGTGCCCGATTTTTTGGTATTGGATGAACGCAATGGTGCTAATAAAGTCTATATGGTTGAGGTGAAATTCCGAGCAAGTGGACATTTTGCAATCAAAGACCTCAAGTTTAGCGAAGCTTTCAATGATGCTTACGTAATTGTAGTTACAAAGAAGCACATCAAATGCCTTACTGTTAAAGAATTAAGAGCGGGCGCTAGCATCACACCCGACTGTCGAAATTACCTTGGATCTAGGAAAGAACTCAATCTAGATAAAGAACAAGTGATTGAGTTTTGCAATTTCGCCATTCAATTTTTTCAATCAGTAGAGTAGGTTTCTGTATAGTGGTCCATCGTCCATCGACCAACAAAAAAACATATCTTTAGCCCCATGCTCGCCCTAATAGAAACCCCTACCGGACAAGTACGCGTAAACCTCCACGAGCCATTGGATATTTCCATGCCGCTGCGGTCGGGCACCAAGGGGGCCAACGCGTGGTGGGCGCAACCCTTCCATGCCGAGCCGGTGGTGATGGGCGATTTTGTGGGCAGCGTGGCCCGGGGCGGGCCGGTTAACTTTGTAGATGTGCGCCTCAACCCGCACGGCAACGGCACGCATACGGAGTGCGTGGGCCACATTACCCCGGAGATGCAATCAGTAAACCAAGCCCTGAAACGGTTTTTCTTTTTGGCGGAGCTTATTAGCGTTTTCCCCGTGGAGTTGGAGAACGGCGACCTTGTTATCTTCAAAGAGCAAATAGCAGAAAAACTACGTGGCAAACTCCCCGAAGCGTTGGTGCTGCGCACCCTGCCCAACGATGGACTGAAAAAAATAGCCCAATACAGCGGCACCAACCCGCCCTATCTGCACCACGAGGCATTGGCTTATATGGCGGAGATAGGGGTGCAGCACTTGTTGTTGGATTTGCCGGCCGTTGACCGCGAACAGGACGAAGGGAAGCTACTGGGCCACCATGCCTTCTGGCAATACCCCGGCCCCAATGTGCGGCACCAAGCTACCATTACCGAGCTGATTTATGTAGATGGCGATATAATCGACGGCCCTTACCTCCTCAACCTGCAAATAGCCTCTTTTGAGCTGGATGCCAGCCCCAGCAAGCCGGTGCTGTATAGGATTGGTTGATTGGTCCACGGCCGATGGTCCACAGTCCACGTAGAGGCTAACTAAAACTTTTTTATCCCGAGGTACGAGAGGCTTTCTAAAAGAGATGCACGGCATCCGAATTACACACTTTCCCGTCATCCTGTAAAGACCTCCTAGAACCGTCGCGATATGTTTGATTAAGTGCTGCAATTACAGTAGCTGTAGGGTTCGTCATACCCTGCCCGCTTCGCTACTTCTCTGTCAGAAGATCCCTCCGTTGTCGGGATGACAAAGTGAGGGGTTGTTAAGAAAAAATAATTCCCCACATAGTCTATATGTTAAGTAGATTTTTGTATCTTCGTGTCGGTGTAATGATTTACTCAATGGAATAGAAGCCGAAAGGCTTAAACGTCCCCCCCGATCCATTTAGTTGGATGAACCCCTTTGCCGCTGTGTGTTGCAAAGGGGTTTTTGTTTCCGTATGCGGAGCGGTAATACCATTTTGACTTTAAAACAAACATTACGGTTTGAATGTTAGGCTCCTACGGAGCTGCCCATACATTCGTTTAAAGGTGCTACAGATGTTAGGTCCCTATGGGACTGGTAGACAAACTCCGTAGGAGTTCAACATCTGTAGAAAAGCGGAGAGAGAGAGATTGATAGCTCCGTAGGAGCCCAACATTGCTTTTAATACGGTTTTTAATGTCCAAATGGTATAATCTAACCACGGAGAGCACGGAGGTAGTACACAAAAGTCTTGTGTCTTGTGTCTTGTGTCTGAAATCTTGTGTCTAATATTAGTACTGCTCGTATTCCGCCATCAGAAAGGCCATCAGCTCGTTGATGTATTCCTTGTCGAAGCGGAACTCGATGCCGGCGGTGCGGTATATGTCGCCTATGGAGCGGGTATAGCCCAAGGTAAGGGCCTCCTTGTAGTTGTTGATGGCCTCGGGGCCGCGTTGCAGCATTTGCCGCCACATGGCCACCGCGCCCAGTTGCGCCATGCCGTATTCGATGTAGTAAAACGGCACTTCGAACAGGTGCAGTTGCTTGTGCCACAGGTGGGCCAGCTTTTCTTCCAGTCCGTTCCAATCGGTGGGGTCGCCTTGGTGAAACTCGCGGTAAATGCTCGCCCACACCTCTTTGCGCTGCTGTTGCGTATGGCCGGGGTGGGTATAAATCCAGTGCTGGAACTTATCGATAATCGCTATCCACGGCAGCACTTTGATGATGCCTTCCAGTTGTAGCTTTTGCGATAGTTTCAGCTCCTCGCTGTCGCTATAAAAAATGCTCCAGTGCGGCATGGTGAACAACTCCATGCTCATGGAGGCCAGTTCGGCCACTTCGGAAGGGTATTGGCGGAAGTAAACCAGCTCTTGCTGGTGGCTAAGGAACGAGTGTACGGCGTGGCCCGCCTCGTGTACCATGGTTTTTACGTCGCGGTCGGTTCCGGCGGAGTTCATAAAAATGAACGCCGAACCCGTTTCGGGCAACGTCATATTATACCCGCCGGGTGCCTTTCCCGAGCGCGAGTCCAAATCTAGATACCCGCGTTCGCGCATTTTTTGCAGGCATTCGGCAAAGTAGTGGTCCACGCTGTCCAGCACCTCTAGGGTTTTGGTGGCTAGTTCGGTACCGTTCTGGTAGGGCTTTAGTGCCGGGCGGCCCGTGGTGTCCACGTCCAAGTCCCACGGCTTTAGCGGGTCCACCCCCAGCTTTTGCTTGCGGTCCTGTATCAATCCTGCCACTATGGGCGTAACCACCTCTTCCACGGAGTGGTGGAACGCCTCGCAATCGGCAGGCGTGTAATCAAACCGCCCCATGGAGGCGAATTTGTAATCGCGGTAGTTGCCAAAGCCCGCGTTGAGCGCGATGCGGTGGCGCAGTTGCAACAGCTCGTCGAACAAATCCTCTAACCGCTGCTTTACCGCCATGCGGCATTCGCTTACCTTGCGGTACACCGTTTCGCGCACGTTGCGGTCGGGGTTTTTCAGGTAGGTATTGGCCTGCTGTAGGGTGAGTTTTTTGCCGTCGTGCTCAATCTCCAAGTTGCCGGTAATGGCGGCATACTCGTTTTCTTTCAGCTTGAGTTCTTTAAACAGCGGCAGGTTCTCCTCGCGGTACAGGTCTATTTGCTTGCGCACGTTGCGCAGGTAAATAAAGTACTGTTGCGGGTCCAGTTCGTTAATAAAGGGCGATGCCACCAGCTTTTTGTTCAGCTCGAAATTGGTGGCGTTCAGTTTGGGATCTATTTCCTTGTAATAAAACTGTAGTTTCTCCGATGCCTCCGTGTCGCGGGTGTCGCGCGTCATATTGATGTACCGCCAGCGAAACTCCTCGCTCACGATGCTGTCAATCTCGCTGCGGTCGGCCAGCCATTGTTGCAGCATGCCCACGTTGTTTATGGGCCTATCCAGCAACTCTTGGTAGTACGGCTCCAGCCCGGCCCAATCCGTAATGGTAAAGTCGGCGGGCACAAAGCGGCGCGTTTTCGGCATATCGGCTCCTGCAGCGGTATTACTCATCGGCGCCCCCTTCTTTGGCCTCGCCTTTTTTGGCTTTCTTTTTGGCGGGCTTTTCTTCCGTTTCGGCTTCTGCCTCGGTAGTTTTCTTCTCCGCAGCGGCTTTCTTTCCGGCTTTGGGGGTTTCTTCGGTAGCTGCTTCTTCGGCGGGCACTTCCTCGTCAACCAACAGGTTTTGCGCCTTTAGTATGTGGAACCACTTAATGAGCTTCTTGATGTCGCTCACGTACACTTTCTCCTCGTCAAAATCCGGCACTATGCTGCGCAGGTAATCGCGGTGTTGGTCGTTGCTGGCTTTGCCGTCCACTGGCGGGTTCTTGCCCTCTTGGTCGCGCATTCCGGCCAATACTTTGGTTAGTTCGGTGCTGTCTTCCTTGGTATAAAGGGTGATGCCCTCCAAAGGGGTAAAGATATGCGTGCGGTTGGGCACGAAGCGGGTCTTGTCATCGTCGAACGAATGCACGATAAGGCCGTCGCCGCGTTGCGAAACAATCTTGTGCAGGCCACCCATGCCACTAATAGAAACAATCTCTTTCAGGTTCATATATTCATGCGTTAGCCTCCAAAGATAAAAATTCGTTGGATAATGGGTTAATCGTCTGGTGTTTTGTGGTAGATTTGGGATGAATGTAGTTTCGTAGATAGGGCGTTGCCCCATCCTATAATTATTAAGCCCCCTTGGGGCAGACCGCAATATGTAAAAGTCTTGATACTCGATACTCACTACTTGATACTAACAGGTGATACTAAACAAATTCCATATCGGCGATACCAAAACCTACCGCAAGCAGGTAACGGAGGCAGATACGGCCGCTTTCGAAGGCGGACAGGTTCACCCCGTTTATGCTACCTTTGCACTCGCCCGCGATGCCGAGTGGGCCTGCCGCCTGTTTGTGCTGGACATGAAGGAGGCCGGCGAGGAGGGTATCGGCACCTTTGTTACCGTAGAGCACTTAAGCCCGGCACTGATGGGGCAAACGGTGGCTTTCGAGGCAACGGTGAAGGAACTAAAAGGCAACAGCATTGTTTGCACCTACACCGCCAAAGTGGGCGACCGCTTGGTGGCAAAAGGCGAACAGGGACAAAAAATTTTAAAGCGCGAACGGTTGAACCAACTGTTCGAGGGCTTGAAGGAACATTGAGCATGGCAGAGAACAACAACATCAATATAACCAACCGCAGGGCCTATTTCGATTTCGAGATATTGGAAAAGCTCACGGCGGGTATTTTGCTCACGGGCACGGAAATCAAATCCATCCGTGCGGGCAAGGCCAACATCAACGATGGTTTTTGCTTTGTACATGGCGAGCAGCTGTACATCCGCAACATGCACATTACCGAGTATAGCCACGGCAGCCACTACAACCACGACCCGCTACGGCAGCGCACCCTGTTGCTCAACAAAAAGGAAATAGTGCGCTGGGGCAACAAGGTAAAGGAAAAGGGACTGACCATAGTGCCGCTCAAAATATTCATTAGCGACAGGGGCTTTGCCAAGTTGGAAATAGGGCTGGCAAAAGGCAAGAAAACCCACGACAAGCGCGAAACCATCAAAGCCAAAGACAGCAAGCGCGAGATAGATAGGGTGATGAAACAGTATAAATAGTTACGAAGTACGATTTTGTTCTTGTGAAATATCCTTTGGCACCGATTATACGTGCGCCCCAACGGGGCTTAATACATCAACATAGGGCAACGCCCTATGCACACATGCAGAGACGGGTTATTTCTTCTTCCGAAACGTAAACTCGTTGCTGATGAGGCCCATGTTTACCATGGCGGCCTTGGTGCGGTTGATAACCCGGCGGTGGAAAGGCGGGTCCCACACGAAATAGAGGTGCTCCATGAGCGGCGGTATAAGCCCCGGCGCGGGAAACACGAATGTAGGGTCTTTATCCAGCTTCACCTCTTGGGCGGGCACGTTGGCCAAATCGTTGCTATCGATGGTGTGGGTGGCATCTTGCCCGAAACCGATATTGGAAACCAGGTTCTCGTTCGGGCAAATGGATAGGCCGTGGTTGGAGATAACGGTATATGTCCACGGCCAGCCCCAAGAGTCTATCTTCTTTTGGTAGGTATCCTCAAAGTACCCTTTCCACCGTTGGCGGTAGCGTTGGTCGGCGAACTGTTCTTTCAGGTATCCGCCGTCTCTAAACGCGGGCCAAGTCTTCATGGGTATATCGGCCAGTTGCCAAGCCCTGCGCCAAGTGGCCCAGCCCCATATATGCGGTATCAATGAAAAAAAGTAGTCGCCATCGCCGTACCGCTGCGACAAAAATTTATTGCCGCAAATCTGCATTACCCGCGTATCGTGCCGGTATTTGGCCAGCAGGCGTTCGCAAAAATCAAAAAACGCCAAGGCGGGCAGGCAATCGTCCTCTATGATGATGCCTTCTTCCACATGCTCAAAAAACCAAGAAATGGCCCCGCTTACCGCCTTTTGGCAGCCGTAGTTTTCTTCCCTAAAAAGCACCTTCACCTCACAGTCCCAATCCACCAGCTTAATGATTTCGCGTGTCTCGGCACATTTGCGCGCATCGTCTGGCTTGTGGGGGCGGGGGCCGTCGGCTGCTACAAACAGTTTTTGGGGCTTCGCCGCGCGTATGCGCTCAAACACCTGCCGGGTAGGCTCGGGCCGGTTGAAAATCAAAAACAGTACAGGCGTTTCTAAAGGCATTGCTAGGATGGATGTAGAGGATTTGGGCGGTTAAAATTAGCAATTTTTCGGGCCGGAAGTTTTCCCGTGGCAATCAAGAGTTTGTGCTAATTTCCCAAAAAGGCTTTTACCACGCTAGTTTTGTTAAATTTGTGCCCAAATTGTAGAACACGGCATGGTAATATCGCACGGCCAAAAATTCATTTTCGTACACAACTACAAAGTGGCGGGCACCAGCGTTCGCGAAGCGTTGCAGGTGTACACCATACCGCCCAAGGAAAGCTACGCCAACTGGATAGGCCAAAAGCTGCACCTGCTGCCGCAGAGCAGCGATTTCCCCGACCATATCTCGTCATCGCAACTCAAAGCACGGCTCGCTCCGAAGTATTTTGACAATTACTTCAAGTTCTCTTTCGTGCGCAACCCGTGGGATTGGCAGGTATCGCTCTACCATTTTGCGCGCCAATACGAACAACACCACCAGCGCGAGCTAACGCTGAAGATGAGCTTCGAGGAGTACATCCATTGGCGGGTAACGGAGGATAAGCACCTGCAAAAAGAGTTTATGTACGATGCCCAAGGCAACTGCCTAGTGGATTACATAGGCAAAATGGAGAACATAGACGAGGACTTTAAGCAGATAACCCAGCGCATAGGCATCAATGCCACGCTGCCGCACTCCAACAAAAGCAAGCACAAGCCCTACCAAGACTATTACAACGACGAGACCCGAAACCTAGTGGCGGAACACTTCAAGGAGGATATCGAACTTTTCGGCTACACCTTTTAATCCCTAAGCCGCTTTGCCCACACTGCCTAAAATATCCATCATTACGCCCTCGTACAACCAAGGCCACTTTATCGAGGAAACCATCCGCTCCATTGTGGGGCAGGGGTATCCGCACTTGGAGTACATCATTATTGACGGCGGCAGCAAGGATAATACGGTAGAGGTTATCAAAAAATACGAGGAGCACATTACCTATTGGGTAAGCGAGAAAGACGCGGGCCAGAGCGATGCCATCAACAAGGGCCTGAAACGCGCCACGGGCGATGTGGTGGCATGGCTGAATAGCGACGACATCTATACCGACGGCACTTTGTTTGCCGTGGGCGAGGCGTTTGCCGCCAACCCGCAGGCGGGCATAGTGTATGGAGACGTGGAGAGCTTTTTCCCTGATGGGAGCACGGAGATATGGCGGAACGGTTTTGAGCCTGCCGACTTTTTTCGCCGCGTGTCCATCCACCAGCCGGGGGTTTTTTGGCAAAGGAACCTGCACGAAACGCACGGCTACTTGGATGCCAGCTTCTACTACCTGATGGACTACGACCTTTGGGCACGGCTGTTCTTCAACGCCCCGTCGCTTCGCATCGATAAAACCTTGGCCCGCTTTAGGGTACACGACGAGGCCAATGGGGTTTTTGCCCGTTTTGGCCTC
>CAYYZT010000014.1:0-11766 GCA_964476015.1 uncultured Chitinophaga sp. | reverse complement strand
GGCCAAAACGGGCAAAAACCCCATTGGCCTGTACGACGACTACCGCAGGGTAATATCGCGCATAGCCCAATCGTTGCCCAACAAAACCGTGCTGCAAAAACTGCAACAACTGGCGGTGTACCATAATACCGAAAAGGCCCAATACCCCACTTTCAGGAATTTGACGGCCACGGAAGAAAAACAGTTGTTGGACGAATATCTGAACAGCTACATTGTACAGGAGTATTCCCGCGGCCACATCGGCAATACCAACAGGCTTATCGCCCAGTCGTTCGGTTTGGGCCATCAGGCCGGAAAATTGAAAACGCTGCTGAAGAACAACCTCGGCATCGGCAAAATAAAACACGCCCCACATGCCCGGTAAGGATATATCGTTCAGCATCATAGTGCCCACCTACAACCGGGAAACCTTTATCGGCAAAACGATACAGTCCATACTGGCGCAAACGTACCCACACTTTGAAATCATTATAGTGGACGATGGCAGCAAGGACAATACCGAGGCGGTAGTAGCAGCGTTTGCCGACCCACGGGTGCAATACCACCGCAAGCAAAACGGCGAGCGCGGCGCGGCGCGCAACTATGGCATAGCCAAGGCAACGGGAGGCTTTATCACTTTCGTGGATTCCGACGATTTGCTTTACCCGCACCACTTCGAGGAGGCCGTAAAACTCATCAGCGCCCAGCCGCAGGTGGAGGTGTTCCACTTGGCGTATGAATACCGCGACACGGAGGGCAAGCTGCTTTCCACCAAAACACACGAAAAAGACCTGAACGAGCAGTTAATCAGGGGCAACGTGATAAGCTGTATCGGTATTTTTATCAAGCAAGGCATCCTTGGCGGCGATTTGCTGTTTAGCGAAAACCGTACCCTTTCGGGCACGGAAGATTGGCTGCTGTGGCTGCGGTTGGCCGCAAGGTATCCCTTTGGCCACTCCAATACCATTACCGCCTGTATGATAAACCACGACAGCCGCAGTGTGCTGAACTACGACGAGGAAGCCATGCTTACCCGTACCCGCCTGCTGATGGAAGGTTTGAGGGCCGATGCCGTTTTCGTGCAGCAACTAGGCAAGCACCTGTGCCGCATAGAGGCGCACATGCTTTCTTACATTGCCATGCACTTGATGCTCAACAAAGAAAAAGGGAAAGCCTTGGGGTATTGGCGAAAAGCGGTAAGCATGCACATTGGCGAATTGTTTACCCGTCGCACGTTGGCCATTGCCAAGCGGTTGGTTTTGTAAACTAATCGTATTTTAGCCATCATAATTTTTGTATAAGTAGCCTGAAATGGATTTAGTAGAAAAAAGAGAAGGCAACATTAACCGCCACCCGTGGGAGCTGGCCAGGGCACAGTCCGTACTGAGCATCATTGACCAGTTGGATACCAAGGGTACCGTGGCCGACGTGGGCGCGGGCGATATATACTTTGCTACGCTGCTGGCCGACCGCATAGGGCACGACGTGCTGGCCGTGGACATTGGCTACGATACCGTGGGCCGTGAGGGCAAGGTGGTAAAGATGAACCACATATCAGACCTGCCGGACGAGGGTGTGGACTTGGTGCTGCTGATGGACGTTATTGAGCACATAGAAGACGTGGATGGCTTTTTAAGCGAGCTGATGAAGAAGGTGAGGCCCGGTGGCAACATCCTTATCACCGTTCCGGCATACCAGTTCCTGTTTTCGGCACACGACGTGTTTTTGCTGCACTACCGCCGCTACAACAAGAAGTTGCTGCGCGATACTTTGGCCAAGCAGCCCGTAGCCGTGAACAAAATGTTCTATTTCTTCACCTCGCTGTTTTTTGCCCGCACCGCCGCCGTTGCCGCCGAAAAAATGAAAGGTGCCGCCAAGGCCGATGGTGTGGGAAACTGGAAGCATGGCGAAGACAGCTTCGTTACCAAGTTTATTACGGGCGTGCTACACTTCGATTTTAAGGTGAACAACCTGTTCAGTAAGGCGGGCGCTACCATGCCCGGCCTCACACTTTGTGCCGTATGCCAGAAAAAACGCTGATTATAGTTCCCTGTTACAACGAGGCTTCCCGGTTGGACATGGAGGCCTTTAAGCGTTTTGCTGACAGGCACGTTTTTCTTTTTGTGAACGACGGTTCTACGGACGATACCGTACAGGTAATCAAGCCCTATTGTAACGAGACCAGTATTTTCCTTTACGAGCTGCCCCAAAACAGCGGCAAGGGCGAGGCCGTAAGGCAGGGCTTTTTGCATGCCATGCAATTGCCCATTATAGAGCAGGTGGATTGGATAGGCTACTGGGATGCCGATTTGGCCACGCCGTTGGAGGAAATTGACCGTTTCCTGCTGTTCCGCGCCCACTTCGGCCCCGAAGCCGAAGCCGTGATAGGCAGCCGCATACGCCGCTTGGGCAGCACGGTGCGGCGCAAGTTTTTTAGGCACCTGCTGGGGCGGCTTTTTGCCACCGCCGCCGATTCGCTGTTCCACCTCAACAGCTACGATACGCAATGCGGTGCCAAACTGTTCCAAAAGCACTTGGTGGCCAAGTTTGCCAACGAGCCTTTTATTTCGCGCTGGGCCTTCGATGTGGAGCTGCTGGTGCGCATAAGGCAGCATGTGGTCTTGGAGTACCCGGTTAGCGTTTGGCACGATGTGGCCGGCTCCAAGCTCAAGGTGGGGCGCATGGGCATGCGCATATTACGGGACCTTTACGCCATGAACAAAAAATACGGCCAAAGATAGCAGTGTCTTATTTATGTTACGGTTGAAATGGCCGTAGGGATACTGGCGTGGGCAAACCATATAACAAATGGATTAATTTGCGCTAATTTTGGAACGTGGAATATTTTGACCCAGAAGGCCACGCCAAAAAGTAGCTACGCATGGATATTACCATCATCATCCCGGTTTACAACGAGGAGAAAAACATCGACCTGTTGTATTCGCGGCTATCATCGGTTTGCCAAGGCATTACGCCAAACTACGAGCTGGTATTTGTGAACGACGGCAGTGCCGACCGCTCCCTGCCGATGTTGAAAGAGCTGGCCGCCAAAGATGCTAGGGTAAGGTATATCTCCTTTAGCCGCAACTTTGGCCACCAGATAGCCGTTACCGCTGGCTTGGACCACTCCCAGGGCAATGCCATCGTAATTATCGATGCCGACCTGCAAGACCCGCCCGAACTTATTAGCGAAATGTACGCCAAGCTCCAATCGGGCTACGAGGTAGTTTATGCCAAGCGCCGCAGCCGTTCTGGCGAGAGCTTTATGAAGAAGTTTACGGCCCGTATTTTTTACAGGATATTGAAAAGCATCACATCCATCAACATACCGGTGGATACGGGCGATTTCCGCATTATGGACCGCAAGATTGTGGATACGCTGAAAAAGATGCCGGAGCAGCACAAATACCTGCGCGGGCAAATATCTTGGATAGGCTACCGGCAAACATTTGTGGAATATGACCGCGCAGAGCGGCACGGGGGCCAAACCGGCTACACCTACCGCAAGATGCTCAAATTTGCGCTGGACGGCATTACGTCTTTTTCCGATTTCCCGCTCAAGTTTGCCACCATCGGCGGCTTTGTGGTTTCGGGTGTGGCCTTTTTGCTCATCATTTACGCCATATTCGCCAAAATATACGATCCCAGTTACCAACAGGGCTGGGCCTCTACAATGGTAGCCATCCTGTTTATAGGCGGCATACAGCTTATCGGCATCGGCATTATCGGCGAATATGTGAGCCGCATAAGCGACAACGTGAAACAACGCCCGCTGTATATAGTGGACGAGGCCAATCTTAACCCCAACAACCAGAGCCATGTTTAGAGAGTTGTTGCCCTACTTGGCGGTAGGCTTTTTGTTTGTGGCTATAGCCAATGTTTTGGGCCACTTGCTGGTAAAATACCTGTTCCGCGATTTTGGCGGGCTGAAGCCTTTTTCGCAACTGTTTTTCGATACCTTGGTTGGTGCCATGGCATTGGTGGCCATTTACAGCATAGCTGTAACGGGCTTTAAGACCGTAAATATCTGTTTCCTGTTTATTTTCGGTTTCTTGGCTTGGGAAAACAGGAAACTAGTGTCCAACCAAACGACTCAACAGCCGAACGGCGGTGCGCCAAGATTGCTGGTATACGGTTTTGCTATGCTGGCGTTCGTCCTGTTTTCCCTGCTGGGCATCGGCAAAATATATACGGGCGGCGAGTTTCCGTGGGTAGTGTATTTGGGCGACGATTATGCTTACCACAGCATGCTATCCGAAACATTGAGCCTTACCGGGTACGAAAACAAATTTGTGCCCGAGCAAATGTTCGGGGATGGTTTTCCGGGCATACACCTCTTCCATTTTTTCGATCTGTGGCTGGCTTCCGGTTTGGCCAAGCTTGCCGGGCTCAACAACTATGTGATGCAGAACACGGTAGTTGACCCATTTTTTATGATGCTTTCCGGGTTGGGTTTCTTGGCATTGTGCGAACAGGTGGCCCGGCTAAAGCCCGTGCACTACGTGTTGGGGTTGTTGGTGCTAGGGTTTGGCTATCTGCACCTCACGCTATACAACGTGGTGCCTTATTTGTCGCCGGAGCATTACCGCATCCACCATTTCGGTGCCTCGGTATTGGCCTTGCCCAAGCTGTTCCAAGTAGTGCCGTTTGCTTTTGCCATTGCCTATTTCCTGTTGAAAGAACGCTATGCCCAAATGACGTTGTGGGTAATGGCCCTGGCCGTGGTGTATATGAGTGCCATACCCGTAATGCTGGCCTCCACCTTTGTGCTGTTGGTTGGGCTAAGGCTGCTTAAGCAGCTTGGCAACAGGGAGCTGTTGGTGTCGTTGGCATACATCGCTTTTGCGGGCGTTTTCTTCTTTTTGCTGTATAAACTGCTCGGCACGGGCATATCCGAAGGCAAGGATAAGCTGGATTTGGACCTGTTTGGCATGGGTGCTTTGAAAACGCGCATCAACATTACGGGCCTTACCGTAATGCAAACGGTAGCATTGTTCTTGCCACATTTGGTGCTGCTGGCCGTTGCCTTTTGGCTGGGCCGCAAAAACCTAAAAGCCATGGTGCCCGTAGCCCGTCTGCTGGGTTATGCAGCCATCGTTTTCGCCATGGGCTTGCTGGCTTGGGTGGCCGCGTTCAAAAACCAAGATGGCATGCAGCTTTTGGGCAACAACTTCCCTGTTATCAACGTGCTGCTTTTGCTCGCATTGGTAATGCTGTATTTTGAAAACGACACCATCAACAACTCCCTGCCCGCGTGGGCACGCAAAGCCGCGCCGTGGGTGTTGGTGGTGTTTGCCGCGGCCAACTACTTTGGCCATATAAGCGCTATACCTGTAACAAAGGCCAAAAAGGCCAAGGATTATGACCCTAAATACCTTACGGCAATTGCGCAGAGCAATGCCGATGCCGAAAAGCCGCTTATCGGCGTGTTTTTTAAAGGCGACAAGGAGTATAGCAACAATTCCCTGAAGGATGCGCACCGCACGTCGCAATCGTACAAGCTGGGCATGTACACGGTTTTCATGCCACAGTACTTAACGGCTACCAGCCTCAGCATTTTCGAGATGCCCCGCTCAAAAGACGAACTGAACTACCTGCGGGAAGAAAATGCCATTAGCGGCTCTTCGTTTTACGGTTTCGTTGAGCGGCAAAAAGCCGAAGGAAAATTTACAAGCATTGCACAAAGCCAAGCAGACTTTATCGGGCAATATCATATAGGCTATGGCATAGTGAGCAGCTCGGCCAACGTGCCCGCCGAGGTATTGGGCAAGGCAAAACAAGTTATTACTGACCCGGTGAGTGGAGAGCGGTTTTTGCTTTTCTAGCTAAGTCATTTAAGAAACTTGTTATTAAACCTCGCAAAAAACACTTAAATTTCATTTTCGCTAGTTCTTGATGTTCCGACAAGCCACATCGAACACTAAAGATTATTCAATGGACAAACGCATTGTGCGCATAAAACTACTGGGGTTTTTTATTGCGCTGCTACTAACTGCCAATCTTGCCGCTCAACCCACTACATGGATAGCCACCGGGCCTTCGGCCAACTGGAACGTTGCTTCCAACTGGAGCGGCGGGGCGGTGCCCACCACCACGAGCGACGTGATATTCAGCGGTACCAGCACTACCAACTGTATTATCAACACCCCAGTGGATGTGAACAGCATCAGCATCAATGCTGGTTTTACGGGAAGCGTAACCAATACTACGTTCGCCATAAACATACGCTCCAGCTATTCGCAGGCGAGCGGTACTTTCAACGGGGGTAGCGGCGATATAACCCTATTCGGTAGTTGGACGTTTACCGGCGGGGTGTTTAACAGCACTTCGGGCACGTTTAAAATAACGCAAGGCCCATTCACCCATACGGGGGGAAATTTCAACCATAACAACGGTACCGTACATTGGGTGGATGTAAGTTCGTGTACCACAACTTTTGTGGTAACTAGCAGCGATACCTTCCGTATATTGGTTATAGATGCCCCGGGCGCGCCAAGTTGTGGATTTGGGTATGATTTGTCTGGCGGAACGATAGTGGTATTGGATACATTAAAAACCACTGGCACAGGAGCTATTGGCGTTTCCAACGGTACACTGATAATAAAAAAGGACTTGCTTACCCTGCACGGCAGCGGTGCAGGCAGTGCGGTGTTCTCTATTGAAGGAGTGGGGCCGCAAAGATGGGTAGGCCCCGCAAACCAGCCTTGCGGCCGGGGGCTTATCGGGAATATGGTTATCAATAAAGCCGCTACGGACACGCTATATATTTATGAGCGCGCGGGGGTAACCAGTGCCTACACGTATGTTTCCGGAATAATAAAAACAGTGGGCACTTTATGCTTGTTTGGCAACATAACGCTAGCTGGCCCATCACACTTGATTTCCGATGTTGAGTTTCTGAACAATACCATTACCATACCCGCAGGCATGGTAATTACATCCGATTCTACCTGCTCCATTTCAGGAAGTACACCCATTATGAATGGGGGCGAAATACATGTAAAAAAGGACATGATAGCTTTTTGTGCCAATGGCCTTACAGGCGGAGGCACTACCACCATAAGGATAAATGGTACCGGCAAACAAACTTTTTATACCAACTCCGCAGCACAAGCGGGAGCGTGGGCCAGCGTGAGGATAGAAAAAGCACCGATGGATACATTGGTTATAACCCGTAGCCTATCCCCCTATCACCCTTTCTATAGCTATGCACCCAACACCAACAAGCACTCGGGCTCCAATGCACTGGATTGGACTTACGTATCGGGTAGGATCACGGGTGATGGTATCCTCATATTTTCGCACCGCAATAGCAGCAATGCCACTACTATACGAGGTACGCACAACCTGCCGAACGTGTCGTTTAACAGCGTGGTACCGATAGGGGCCATTACCACCATCAATGCTGGGGATGTTTTAACGATAGACGACACCTTGTTTACCGATGGAACAGGCCCAATGCTTATAAACGGCGGCAGGATAGATGCCAAGGGCAATATTTTTGTGCGCAACACAGGCTCTGGGGCCGTGGGCAGCAGCACTATTCAAATAATGGGCACCGGAAACCAAACTTTTGGCAGTAATGTTACTTTGAACAGGGGATGGTTGCCCAATATTGCAATTAACAAACCCTCCGGCACCCTTTTCCTTAAAGACACCGTGAGCATCAGCGGCAACTGGCTATATACGGCAGGCACGGTAGATGCGACCACCTTCCATTCTAATTTTGCTTTTGCTACCGCCGGGAAATTCATCGATGGCGAAAACTTGGGTTATATACAGGGCTTCCATGACCTTACGTTGATTGGTACCGATACGCGCACGCTGCAAGGCAATCTTGGGATAGAACGTAGGTTGGTTTTGGCGGATGGAAAAATCGCCTTGGGCAACTTCACCCTCTCCATGCGTACTAATGTGCCGGCCAACTTGGTGCGCACCACTGGCTTCGTAATAAGCGAAAACTTGCCAGCCGCGGGTTATGGCCGATTTGAATGGCCTATTGGAAATACAGCAGCCGGTGCCACGTTTGTTTATCCGTTCGGGGTGGCCGCTACCAACAACTATATTCCCTTTTCCTTTGAAGTGCAAGCACCGGGAAATGCGGGCGGAAAGCTCTCCGTGGCTACTTATGCCACCGATTGGACGCTGTTGCCCAATAACTTGCCTTACCCTACTGGCGTAACCAACATCAATAACATACTAGGGGTGAGCAACTATGCCCGCGAGGTGGACCGCTATTGGATACCGGAAACAACCACTTTCACTACCAACCCTACCGGAAGCCTTACGTTTACCTACCGAGACCAAGAGTGGAGTTTGCCCCAAAACAGCATAGTGGAATCGCGCCTACAAGCACACCGTTGGCTGCCCGCTACCAGTGCTTGGGAGTTTCCGAACAATACCAGTACCAGAAACGTAGCCAACAACACGGTTACTTTTCCTAACCAAAACGTGTTTACCCCGTTTACCGTGGTAGACCCGGAGTTGCCAGACTTGCGCATCAGCTCCAACGATACCATAGTATGCTTGGGTACGCCCATCAACTTCTTCGACCTAAACGTGCCCACCCCGCCCAATAGCTTATGGATTTTCCCGGGTGCCACGCCAGCAACAGATACTTCTACCGCTACCAACCCCGTGGGTATAATGTACACCACCACTGGTTGTAAGGACGTGATATTGCAGGCCACTTATGCCCAAGGCATCATTCGCGACACCTTTCCTTGCTTTATTACCATTACCAATGCCCCTACCGTAACCGCAGGCCATAACGATATTACTTGTAATGGGCTTACCAATGGCAAGGTTTGGGTAACCGTAGCGGGCGGTAGCCCCGGCTATACCTATCAATGGGGCGGTACCGCCAGCACACAAACCAATACGCCCGACTCGGTGAGGACGGCTTTGGGCGTGGGCACCTATAACATTACCGTGAGCGATGCCCAGAGCTGTAGCGCAACCGCTACCGCTACGGTGGCACAGCCTACTGCCCTTACGGTAAACGTTACCAAAACCGATATTACTTGTAACAACGGTACCAACGGGCAAGCCACAGCTACCCCAACGGGCGGCAACAATGCCAGCTATACTTACTCTTGGACCAAATCGCCATCCCCTACGGTGGTGGGCAGCACTGCTACCATTACCGGTTTAAACGCGGGCACATACAACGTAACCGTTACGGATGCCAGTGGCTGTACCGCATCGGGTTCGGTGGCTATAGCCAACCCTGCCAGCTTGGGCTTAACGCTTGCTAAGACCGATGCGCTGTGCAACGGCCAAGCTAGCGGAAAGGCATGGGCCACCGTAACGGGCGGCACGGGTCCGGGCACTTATAATTATGCTTGGAGTCCTGCGGGAACGCCCGGCCTCACCCCGGATACTACCAGGAACCAACCCGCCGGAACGGTATCCATTACCGTTACGGATGGCAATGGATGTACGGTTACGGGCTCTGTAGTAATAGGCCAGCCAGCAATTATTACTGTGCTGAAAGGACAAACCAACCCAACCTGTAACGCTGCCACCACAGGCAGGGCTTGGGCACGCGCCAGCGGCGGAACGACCCCGTATGTTTATGCTTGGAGCGCAGGTACGCCCAGCGTGCCGAACGGCGATACCATTACGGGCATCGGTGCTGGGGTATATTACCTTACCACTACCGATGGCAACGGCTGTATCAAGCGCGATACCTTTGTGCTCACGCAGCCTACGGCCATTATACCTTTGCATACGCAAACCAATGTATCGTGCAACGGCGGCAACAATGGCAGCATTACCGTAACGCATACGGGCGGCCCTGCGCCTACTGTTGGTTTCCCCACCTATACTTGGCAGCGCAACGGTAGTCCGCATGCCCCCACCACGGCCACCATCAATACTTTAACGGCAGGCACCTACACGGTTATCATCAATATCAATAACTGTTTGGCCTACGATACCATTATCATAACCCAGCCACCAGCTTTGGCCTCTACTACCTCGCAGGTAAACATCACTTGTTTCAATGGCACAAACGGCCAAGCTACCGTAAACGTTACTGGCGGCACGGGAGCGGGGACCTATACCTATGTTTGGACCAAATTGCCGAGCACGCCCGTTACCCCGGGCAACACCGCTACCATCACGGGCTTAAATGCGGGAGACTATGGCGTATTGGTAACCGACGGCAACGGCTGTACCATCCGCGATACCGTAACCTTGGCCAATCCGGCCGCATTGGGTTTGGTGCTGGATAAGGAAGATGCTATATGCTTCGGTACCGCCACGGGTAGGGCTTGGGCTACCGTTAGCGGTGGCACTACGCCATATACTTATGTTTGGAGTGCGGGAACCTTTACCGCCCCTAACGACGACACTACCCGCAACCTGTTGCCCGGTGTGGTGAACGTAACCGTAACCGATGCCAACGGTTGTACCGTTTCAGGCTCCGTTACCATTGGGCAGGCATCGGCCATTGTTACCAGCACTACACAAACCAACGTAAGCTGCTTCGGCGGCAACAACGGTGTGGCCACGGTAACACACACTGGCGGCCCTGTGGGCCCTACGCCGGGCTATGCATGGCAGCGTAACGGCTTGGCCCACCCGGGTACAGCCAACAGCATTACGGGCCTCACTGCTGGGCAGTATACGGTAATAGTAACCATCGGTTCTTGTTTGGCTTATGATACCGTGGATATTACCGAACCGGCACAAATCATCCCCACTATCACGGGCGTGAACGTGGGTTGTTTCGGCGCGGGCACGGGCAGCGCGACGGTAACGTACACGGGCGGCCCCGCGGGCGCGCCCGGCTATGCATGGCAGCAGAACGGCGCGCCATTCGGCGGCAACACGGCTACCATCAACAACCTTACTGCGGGCACCTATACGGTAATCGTTGAAATAAATGGCTGCTTTGGCTACGATACCATTGTTATTGCCCAGAACCCCGCTTTGGCCCTCACGCCCTCGCAGGTGGACATCACTTGCTTCAACGGCACCGACGGCGAGGCCGCCGTGGCCGTTACGGGCGGCACCGGTGCGGGCACCTATGATTATGCTTGGGTAAAACAGCCTTCTTCTACCGTAATCGGCACCACTGCCACGATAACTGGCCTTGACTTCGGCACCTACGAGGTAACGGTAACGGACGACAGCAGTTGCACGGCCACGGCCACGGTTACGCTTGCCAACCCCGCGCCTATCGGCTTGCAGATAGGCGGCACCGATGCCAGTTGCTTCGGTATTTGCGACGGCGAGGCGACGGTATTTGCTAACGGGGGTACTTCCACCTACACTTACGGCTGGTCCAACGGTGCCACCACGGCCACCATTACCGGCCTTTGCGCTGGTAGGTACCGCGTAACGGTTACGGACGGCAACGGCTGTACCAGTATCGATTCGGTTGATATCGAATCGCCTACCGAGATTGTTCCGGCCATCACCGCCACCAACGTTAGCTGCTTCGGTGGCAACGACGGCGAGGTAACGGTGGCCCACACGGGCGGCCCGGTACCGAACGCGGGCTTCCCTACCTATACTTGGCAGCTTGACGGCGCGCCTTTCGCGCAGACCACAGCCACCATCACCAGCTTGGTGGCGGGCATTTATACCGTAACCATCGACATCAACGGCTGCTTGGCCTATGATACGATTGCCGTTACGCAGCCTACCGAAATCGTAACTAATCTTACGGGCACCAATATCAGTTGTTTTGGCGGAACCGATGGCGAGGCGACCGTAACACACACGGGCGGCCCGGTACCAAATGCTGGATTCCCGACCTATGCTTGGCAGTTGAAC
>CAYYZT010000013.1:6670-20660 GCA_964476015.1 uncultured Chitinophaga sp. | reverse complement strand
TGTACAATGAGGGCACCGTAAAGCGCATGAGCCAGCGGCTGGGCGACGTGGCGTTCCTCTATGAGCTGCGCCAGCCCGAAGTGGTATTCGAGGCGGATAAGGCCAAAATCAAGCTGTTTCTGCAAAACCGCAAAACCAGCCGCTTCGATTTCCTGCTCGGCATATTGCCCAACAATGAGGTTACGGGCAGGATTTTGATTACCGGCGAGGCCAACTTGGAGCTGCAAAACGCCTTCGGGGCCGCCGAGGAAATACGCCTCAACTGGCGCAAGCTGCAAACGGGCACGCAAAATCTTGACATTGCCGCACGGTATCCTTACCTGTTCTCCCTGCCCATCGGTATCGACGGAAACTTTGTGCTGTATAAAAGGGATACGCTGTTTTTGGACATTGATTACGAACTGGGCCTGCAATACCTGTTTGCGGGCAGGCACTACATTCGTGCGTTCTTCCACAACAAGGCCACCAACGTGTTGAACGTGGACACGGCTTTTATTATCCGCAACCGTAGCCTGCCCCAGTACAACGATGTGCGCAACAGCCTGTTCGGGTTGGAGTACTATTTGGAGCGGTTGGATTATCGTTTCAATCCCCGTAAGGGACAGTTGCTCAGGATTTCCGCTGGTGCGGGCACGCGGCGCATTAGGCCAAGCACCACCATCGAAAACCTGATTGACCCGCAGAACCCCGACCAGACCTTTGCCTTTTTGTACGATTCGCTGAAAACCACCACTGTACAATACAAATTCACTTGGCAATTCGACCAGTTTTGGCCCATCGGCAAGCGCAGTACCATCAAAACCGGAGTGCGGGGCGGGTCGTTTATCAGCAATCCCGTTTTTTTGAACGAATTATTCCGCATTGGGGGCAATAAACTGCTTCGGGGGTTCGATGAAGAAAGTATCTTTGTGTCCACGTTCAATGTGCTTTCGGCGGAGTTCCGTTTTTTGTTGTCCAGAAATTCCTTTTTCCAAGTGTTTATGGATGCCGCTTATGTGGAAGACCGTACGCTGGGCGGGTTCAGCAAGGATTTTCCCTACGGCTTCGGGGCGGGCATGACGTTCGAGACCAAGGCCGGGATGTTTGCCGTGAGCTATGCCCTCGGCAGCCAGCAAGGAAACCCCATCAATTTCCGCTCTGCCAAGGTGCATTTTGGATACTATAATCTTTTTTGACAATTAACCACGGAGGACGCGGAGAAGGCACGCAATGCTTCAAAAGCTGTTATATATAGTTGGCTTTATGCTGTTTGTGGGCGGGTTGCTTGCCCAAACATACGGCCCGTTGCGGCAGTATCCGTTGCAGCCCGATAGTTTGTCGCCGTTAGTGTACTTCAACACGCCCGTTTTTCCTGCGGAAGATACCTTGACGGCGGCTGGCGACACCGTAGCGGCAATGGATAGCAGTTGCTTGGTTATCGATTGCGTGATAAAGGGAGAGCGGCTATTGCCCCGCTATATTTTCAACGAGACCATCCTGCGAAAGATTGCTCCTCCGGCTTTTGAGCAAACGGCGGAGTACCGTGAGGTGCCGCCGCCGCCCAAGCGCGTGAGGCAGGTAGTGGCCGAGTCGGAAGTTGTTCCCATCAAACGGGAGCGCCACGGCGCTTGGCTGTTCACGTTTCTTACGGTGCAGTTTTTTTTGATAGTGTACCTGCGGGTTGGTTTTTTTAGGTATGCCGAAGAGCAATACCGCTCTTTTTTCAATCTAAACATTGGCCAACAAGTTTTTAGGGATCAGGAATTGAGCATGCCCTTCCCGGCATTGTTGCTTACCATAAATGGGGTTTTATCATATGCCATCCTGCTCTATCTTGGGCTTTCGCATTATGGTTTGATGGGCGGATTGCAAGGCTGGATGCTGTTTTTGGCCAGTTTTGGTATCATCTTCGCCATTTCGGGCTTCAAATACCTGCTCATGTGGATTACAGGGGCTGTTTTTCCATTTAAGGATGAGGTAAATTTTTACAACTTCAACTTTTTCCTAAATCTTAAAATGCTGGGGGCGTTGCTGCTGCCCATCAATTTTGTGATAGCCTATGCCCCTCCGCAATTTACCGAAGTATCGATATGGGCGGGCGTGGGGCTATTGGCACTAGCTTATGCAGGCTTGGCTGTCAAGGGGTTAGCGATTGCCAAAAATTACTTGGCCTTCTACAAGTTCCACTTTTTTGTGTATATTTGCAGCCTCGAAATCGCCCCGGTGCTGATATTAGTGAAAGTGGTGATGAATGCCGCACGGTGATTTCGGTCCCCTCCCCCTAACGGCACTATTATGGCAGCAAAATCCTCTGAAACCCCAGCTTCTTCTTTACGCAAAATCAAAACCGTGCTGGTTTCCCAACCTACGCCGGAAGCGGGCAAATCGCCTTACGCCGAGTTGGAGAAGAAATACGGGCTGCAGGTTGATTTTAGGCAGTTTATACAAGTAGCACCCGTTGCCGGAAAGGATTTCCGGAAAGACAAAATCAACATCAGCGACTACTCCGCCATTATCCTCAACAGCCGCAACGCTATTGATCACTTGTTCCGTGTTTGCGAGGAGTTACGCATCAAACTGTCCCAAGAAACCAAATTTTTCTGCATCTCCGAGGCCATTGCGCTGTATCTGCAAAAATATACCCAGTACCGCAAGCGCAAGGTGTTTTTTAGCAACAACCGGGAGCAGGGCTTGTTTGATTTGCTGCTGAAGCATAAAAACAACGAGCGTTTCCTGTGGCCTTGCACCGATGCCCATCAAGAGGATATTCCCGAGTTTTTGGACAAGCATGGCTTTAAGTGGGACAAGGCGGTAATGTACCGCACCGTTTCTGCCGACCTGAGCGACTTGGCCGAACTGGATTACGATTTGATTGTCTTCTTCAGCCCGCTAGGTATCAAATCTTTGTTCGAGAACTATCCCGATTTCACCCAGCGAGACAAGCACATTGCCGCCATGGGCCCCACTACTGCCGAGGCCGTAAAAGAAGCTGGCCTCACCCTCAGTTTCCAAGCCCCTACGCCGGAGGCCCCCTCCATTGTAAAAGCCTTGGAACTAAGGTTGCAGCAGACGAATAAAAAGTGATTTTTGATTTACGACGTACGATTGCATGAAGCAATGGTGGGCGAATAATTTGTGTGCTTTGTGATTTCTTAGTGCCCTTTGTTGTTAATGGTTACATTACTAATCTGGATTGCAAACGTTGCCTATGGATGGGAATTGTATAGCCATTTTGTATATTTACCCTTATGAACACCATCAAGCGAAGACAAAATGAAGCCGAGTTTGAGCATTGGGAGGAATTGGAAGGAGGCGGAAGAAAGTATTGGTTTGATGTAGTAGGTAAAAGCGGTGGATTTGCTAGGTATGTTAAGATGGTAGATTCAGAAGAAACCACTTTATCGTTTGTTCAAGAAGTTTATGATAAGCAGCATATCCTAGTAGAAATACACGAAAAGTACCCAATTGACAAAGGCCATAAAAAGGTAGACCCATGATAACGAAACAAGCGGTTGCCCAGCAAGTTTTAAAGTATCTAAACCATAAGATAACCCTTGCCGAACTGGTGGATTGGGCGGAGAATACTATTATGGAAGGAGGGGTTGAACCTAACGACACCAAACTATTGATGCAGGCTATTGGTCGTTTGGCCGCTGCCGATGTAAAAGAATTTGGCCTTTTGTGGGAAGATTGCGAGACCATTATGCGCGACTTGGGGTTTATCCTGAAAGTGGATGCAAATTTAGCTGCGTAACGGAGACGGTTTATATCCAACTCGCAACCCGTAACCCCTCATGAATCGTCTCGCCCAAGAAACCAGCCCGTACTTGCTGCAACATGCCCACAACCCCGTGGATTGGTACCCGTGGGGGCCGGAGGCGTTGGAGCGCGCCAAGCGGGAAGACAAGCCCATACTGGTAAGCATCGGCTACTCGGCCTGCCACTGGTGCCATGTAATGGAGCGCGAATCGTTTGAGCATGCCGATGTGGCGGCCATTATGAACGAGCACTTCGTAAACATCAAGATAGACCGCGAGGAACGCCCCGACATCGACCAGATATATATGGATGCCGTGCAGGTGCTCACGGGGCAGGGCGGATGGCCGCTCAATATGTTCCTTACGCCCGATGCCAAGCCGTTTTACGGCGGAACCTATTTTCCCCCGCGGCCGGTGCAGGGCAGGCCGTCGTGGCCGCAGGTGCTGCATTGGGTGCAGCAAACGTTTGCCACCAAGCGCAACGAGGTGGAAGAGCAGGCCCAACGCCTCACCGAGCACATCATCGGCATGGATGGGGCCATTATCAAAGGCCCGGAAAACAAATCCACCGGAGATTGGACTGCCACTGCCGACAAGGTTTTCGGCCAACTTAGGCCACGTTTTGATGGCCGTTTCGGCGGTTTCGGCAGCGCGCCCAAATTCCCGAACCCGTTCAACCTCAAATTCCTGCTGCGGTACCATTTCGTTGCCCAAAACCAAGAGGCGCTGCAACACGTGCTGCTCACCCTACAAAAGATGGGCAGCGGCGGTATTTACGACCAGCTCGGCGGCGGCTTTGCCCGCTATTCGGTGGACGAGTATTGGCTGGCCCCGCATTTCGAGAAGATGTTGTATGATAACGCCCTGTTGGTGAGTAACTTGGCGGAGGCATACCAAATCACTGGCAATGACTTCTTCAAGCAAAAAGCCGATGAAACCCTCGCCTTCGTACAGCGGGAACTTACCCACCCGCTCGGGGGCTTCTATGCCGCACTGGATGCCGACAGCGAAGGGGTGGAGGGCAAGTTCTATACTTGGCAGGCCGAGGAAATAAGGCAACTGCTGGGAAGTGATGCGGAGTGGTTTATGGAGTACTACGACATTGCCGACGAGGGCAACTGGGAGCACACCAACATTCTCCATACGCCGGTGGATGCGGCCACTTTTGCGGCGGGCAAAGCATGGAGCCTCCAGTACTTCGAGCTGCAACTACAACAGGCCCAACAAAAACTGATGCGCGTGCGCGGCCAGCGGGTGCGGCCGGGTTTGGATGACAAGATAATCCTCGGCTGGAACGCCCTGATGGTGAGTGCCTATGCCATCGCCGCACAGGCGTTTGGAAGTGAGCAGTATGCCGCAACGGCCCAAAAGGGCATTGATTTTATTTTAAGCAATCTATATAAACACGGCGAGCTATACCGCACTTGGAAAAACGACGAGGCCAAGTATCCGGCGTTTTTGGATGATTATGCCTGCCTGATAGAGGCCCTGCTGGATGTTTACCAAACCGTGTTCGATGACCGATACCTGCATACCGCCGCCGAATTTGCGGGGCAGGTACACCACCGCTTTGCCGATGCCAACGGCCCGCTATACTATTACACCCAATCTACCCAAAAAGACGTTATAGTGCGCAAGCGGGAGGTGTTCGACAGCGTTACGCCTGCCGGAAACAGCGTAATGGCCCGCAACCTCTACCGCTTGGCCATATATACGGGCAATCATCAACTAAAAGACCGCGCCGATGCCATGATGGCCGTCATGATGCCCGCCATTGCAGCCTACGGCGGCTCGTGTACCAACTGGGCCAGCGTGTTGCTGGAGTTCGGCGGCACGGTACAGGAGGTGGCCATTGTAGGAGAGGGGCACCGGGCATTTGCCGGGCAGATATTGCAGATATTCCATCCTCAAAGAATACTCATGGCTTCCCCGGCCGAAAACCCGCACTGGCCGCTGCTGCAAAATCGTGGCAATGCGGGCGAGACCCTTATCTACCGTTGCGAAAACTATACCTGCCAACGGCCCGTGAAAACCGTGGGGGAGTTTTTTTCTTTATAGACACAAGACACAAGACACAAGACACAAGACACAAGACACAATTTATCTTAAAGGCTCTCTTGTATCTTTTTCAAAGCGAAGCGTTATCTTAATAAAACCAATAGAAAATGTTCTTTGCATAGCTAAACCATATACGGCAATATAAAGTCTTGTGTCTGGCATCTTGTGTCTAATGAAACAAAGTTTTACTAACTTTAAGCCACTTATCCTGCCCATGAGGAAATTTTCGGTTATGCTGTTGTTGCTGGTGCCCTTTTTAGGGGCCGTGGCACAGGTATATCCGCAGTTTACCAACTTCGCCCACAACCGCCACGTGCTCAACCCGGCTGTGTCCGGCAGCGAGGAGTATTTGGACATTGTGGCCCTCTATCGTGCCCAGTGGGTGGGCATCAACGGCGCACCCAGCACCCAGAGCCTTTCGGCCAACATGCCCATTTACCGCATCAGCTCGGGCGTGGGCCTCATGGTGCTCAACGATATGATGGGGGCGCAACGCACCACCACCATACAGGCCACTTACGCCTATCGGCTCAAGTTTAGGGCGGGCAATCTCTCTTTCGGCATCGGTGCGGGCTTCTTCCAAAAGGGCATCGATGGCAGCAAGCTTCGTTCGCCAGACGGCATCTACAACGGCGGCATCAACCACCAAGACCGTTTCATACCCGACCACATGGTTTCGGGCATAGGGCCTGATTTAAGTGCCGGTATATATTTCAACAATAAAAAAGTTTACGCCGGCGTTTCTGTTAACAACCTCCTCAGCAGCAAGGTAACGGTGGACGGGCAAGGCGAACGGGCGGAGATAAGGACCCCCCGTAGCATGAACGCGATAGTGGGGTATAAGATAGACTTGAACAGGAACTTGGCCTTGCAGCCGAACATTTTGGTGCAGACCGATTTTCAAACATTCCAGACCGGGGCGAACGTGATTCTTTATTATAAAGACAATTTCCACACCGGATTGGCGTTTAGAGGTAGTACAGGCAACAATATAGACGGGTTTTCGGCACTGCTCGGCGTGCGCTTGATAAAGCAACTGCACCTAGGCTACAGCTACGACTTCTCCCTGTCGAGTTTGAACCAAGCAAACTCTGGCTCGCACGAGGTCTTTGCCCGATATATAATCAACATAAAAGACGGGTCGAAGCCCGGCAAAATAATTTACAATCCTAGGTTTTTGTAAAAATTTGCATACATTAGTGTGGAAATTTGCAAAACCCCAGAACTTATAGGCTTTATTTTTTTCTTTTTCCCGAAAAATTTTATTTTTACGGGCTTTAGAAAAACTAACGTCCGTTACCTATCTCTCGAAAATTAAAATTGTTGCTATGAAAATCAGGTTGTTTGCGTTTGCGTTAATCCTGGGAACCCTGGCTGGTTGCAGTGGCGGCTACAATGGCCAGTTGCTCGGCGTACAAGACCGTCCGGGTTGGAACAATGTCATCCCCTACGGGATGGTATATGTGCCTTCCGGTACGTTGCACATTGGCCAGAGCGACCAAGACCTCAACAACGCCATGGTGCAAAAGAGCAAATCCATCTCTATCCAAGGCTTTTACATGGATGCTACCGAGATAACCAACAACGAGTACCGCCAGTTTGTTTACTGGGTGCGCGACTCCATCACCGCCAAAACCCTTGGTGCCGACTTCATCACTACCGATGACAACGGCAACGAGAGCGTGAACTGGGAGGTTATGGAAAACTTCGATTACGCATCGGAAGACTATGCCGAGGAGCTGAAGCAATTGCAAGTGCCGGAGAACGAACAGTTCTGGGGCAAGAAAGATTGGGACGTATCCAAGCTTGATTTCGAATACTACTGGATCGACTGGAAAGAGGCTGCCAAATTGGTGAACAAAGGCAAGCCACGCTCCGAGTTCATCCGCGAAGGCGGCCCGGTAAACGTATATCCTGATACGTTGGTGTGGATACGCGACTTCTCGTACTCTTACAACGAGCCAATGACCCGTAACTACTTCTGGCACCCGGCTTTCGACGACTATCCGGTAGTAGGTGTTAACTGGCACCAAGCCGTGGCTTTCGGTGCTTGGAGAACCAAGTTCTGGAACGATTACCACCAAGCAAACGATATGGTAATCAACGACGATTTCCGCCTGCCAACCGAGAGTGAGTGGGAATATGCCGCCCGCGGCGGTCGTAAAAACGCCCAGTTCCCTTGGGGCGGCCCATACACCCGCAACAGCAAAGGTTGCATCTTGGCCAACTTCAAACCCGGCCGTGGCAACTATCCTGAAGATGGCGGTTTCTACACCGTGCGAGCCGATGCCTACTGGCCAAACGACTACGGTATCTACAACATGTCGGGCAACGTGAGCGAGTGGACTTCTAGCTTCTACCACGAGAATTCGTATGGTTTCTTCCATGACATGAACCCAGATATCCGTTACGATGCCGACCCGAACGATCCGATCGCCAAAAAGCGTAAGGTAATCCGTGGCGGTAGCTGGAAAGACGTGGCCTACTTCCTGCAAGTGAGCACCCGCCACTGGGAGTATCAAGATACGGCCAAGTCTTACGTTGGTTTCCGCAACGTGCTTACTTTCTTGGGCCGTTCCATCAACGACTAATTAAACGTTTTCGAGACTAGCAATCATTAATTATAACACCAACTCACTAACACTTTAATCACCCCCAAAACATTTTCTAAACGCGTGTAATTATGAAAGGATTAGCACTTTTCTTTGAATCAGAAACCGGACAGCGGGTTAAGAACGTTATCATCGGTGTAGGCGCTGCCGTGGTAATGATGGGCGCATTGTTCAAACTACAATCGTGGCCCGGCGCAAGCATTATGTTGATTGCTGGTTTGAGTACCGAAGCTTTCATCTTCTTGCTGCAAGGTATATTGCCCCCACACGCAAACTACTACTGGGAGAAATTTTACCCAGGTTTGGACGTTCACCCTCACTTGGATGAAAACTTTGCCCACTCTCACGACGGCAAAGGCGGCAAAACCTCCATTAGCCAACAATTGGATACCATGTTGGAAAGTGCCAACGTGGAAACCCGCTTGATTGAGAACCTTGGCAAAAACTTGGGCAAATTGGGCGACAACGTAGCCAAAATGTCTGAAATCGGTGATGCTTCTTTGGCTACCAATGAGTATGCCGCCAAAACTAAGGAGGCTATCAAGTCGTTGGGCGAAATGAACAATGCCTATGCACATGCCACCAACTCCATCAAGGCTTTGGGCGATTCTACCGTGAAGTTCCAAGAGTACCAAGCACAGATTACCGACGTTTCTAAAAACCTTGCCGCCATCAACAGCATGTACGAGGTAGAGTTGAAAGAAACTACCGGCAGCTTGAAAAACCTGAACAAGAACTTGGCTGGTTTGAATGCTGTATACGGCAATATGTTGGCTGCCATGACCATGCGCGCGCCACAATAATCGTGTGATAAATCTGATTGGTTTTAACAATTAAAATCTAAACAATGTCTATTCCTAAGGAACCGAGGCAGCAGATGATCAACATGATGTATCTTGTGTTGACCGCACTGCTAGCCCTCAACGTTTCCGCAGAAGTACTGAATGCCTTTAAGCTTGTGGGCGATGGCATGGATTACAGTAACAATGTGGTAACGGCTAAAAACATTACCGTACTAGACGTTTTCAAAACGGCCGCTGCCAAAGGCACTCCTGAGCAGCAACAACTATACAGTTCTGCCCAACAGGCCAAAAAGCTTGCCGACGATTTTGTTGCCGAGATTAATTCACTTCGCGAGGAACTGGTAATGGCCAGTGGTGAGTGGATTGAGGAAGACGGCGTAAAAGACCTCAAAGACAAAAAGAACTATGATGGTCCTACGCGTTTGATGATAGACAAGAATAAGGGCGAGGAATTGGAGAAGAAGATTGCTGATTTGAAATCTGCCCTTTTGGCCCTTCCTGGTTTGAGCGAGGCCGACAAAACCGCTTTGGCAAACCAAATTACCCTTACCACTGAGTACGACAAAACAAACGCCAAGCGTTTGGGTAAGAAAGATTGGGCCTCTTACCACTTCGACCACGTGCCGATTGTGGCCGTAAACACTTTGTTGTACAAATTCCAAGGTGATGCCATCAACTCTTCGGGCTTGATTATCGAGACTTTGTACAAGAAAATTGGCGAGATGAAGTATGACTTCGACAAGCTGAACGCCACAATATCTGCCCCTGCCAGTTACGTTATGAAAGGGGAAACTTATACTGCCGATGTTTTCTTGACTGCCAGCAGCTCAAGTGCCATGCCGGAAATCTTGCTTGGCCAACTTGATCGTAGCCTTGCATTTAACCCTGACGGTACTACCAAAGGTAAGATTGAACAAAACCCTGTAGTAGGTGGCGGGACCCCCGTTCCGGCCGACCAGATACAAGGCGGTACTTGGAAGTATAAGGACACTGGAACCGCTTCTGCCGGCGAACGCGTGAAGAGCGGTGCCATCAAAGTGGCCAAGCCAGGCTCCCAAGGCCAGTTTGAGTACTACCCGTTCGAGTTTCGTTACAACGTAGCCGATATCGGCGTGGCAGTATCTCCTGACAAGATGAACGTGTTCTACATCGGTGTTGACAACCCAGTTACCATTTCCGTAACCGGTTTGACCTCTGATAAAGTAAGCGCCAGCTTGACTGGTGGAATGGGCAGTATCAAGAAAAACACTGGTAGCGAGTACACCGTTCGCGTGGACAAGGTTGGTGAAACCGAAGTTGTGGTAAGCGGTACCGTTGAAGGTGGCAACAAGCAACTGGACAAGAAAAAGTTCCGTGTGAAGCGTGTGCCCGATCCGATTGCCAAAGTAGGTGCCAGTGCCGGTGGTAAGGTGCCTGCCGCACAGTTTAAGGTACAACGTGGTGTGATTGCCGACTTGGCCGACTTCGTGTTCGACATCAAATTTGTGGTGGTGAGCTTTGAGTTGACCTATGCTGCCAAGCGTCAAGACTTGATTACCAAAAAGGCCACTAGCGGTGCCTTCACTTCCGAAATGTTGGAATTGCTGAACCGCTCCAAGCCTGGCGATGTGTTCTATTTGGACGAGGTTCGCGTAAAAGGACCGGATGGCCAAATCCGTAAGTTGCCAAGTATTGCTTATACTTTGATTTAATAGTTGAAAATTACAGGCTATGAAGCTTAATCGTTGGATATTGACCCTTGCTGCCTCTGTGGGCATGGCCTATGCCGCCCAAGCGCAAGTGCTTCCAGACCCGCCCCGCGACGGTGCCTATGACGAGGAAACCGTGAGCGAAAAGGGCATCATCGAGTACGACCATATCCGTGATTCGGATGTGTTTTGGAAGCTCCGCGTTTGGCGCGTTATCGATGTGCGCGAAAAGATGAACCTGCCTTTCAAGTATCCGAAAGAGATGTTTATCGACGTGCTGCGAGATGCCGCCATTGAGGGCCGTATCAGCGTGTATGACCCGATTGACGACGAGTTCACCCGCAAGTTCACTACCGAAGAGGTAGCTGCTATCGGCGGTGGCCAGCCGGATACCGTTTACGTGGTTGACCCCATCACCTTGGAAGAGAAGATGGAAGTGGTTACCCGTGAATTTGACCCGGCAAAGGTTACCAAATACCGCTTGAAAGAGGACTGGATCTTTGACATGGAGACCTCTACCTTGGTTGTTCGTATCCTTGGAGTGGCCCCGGTTATGGAAGTGGTTGACGATCAAGGCAATTACCGTGGCGACCAGCCTTTGTTCTGGGTGTACTACCCAGAGGCTCGTACGGTACTCTCTGAGTTTCAGGTGTTTAACCCTAAGAACGGGGGGGCTCGCAGTAGCTGGGAAGACCTTTTCGAGATGCGCTACTTTGCTAGCTACATCATCAAAAGGGATAACGTGTACGACCGTCGTATCCAAGACTATCTGGTAGGTGCGGATGCTTTGTATGAGTCTGACAACGTGACCAACGAAATCTTCGATTTCGAGCAAGACCTTTGGGAATACTAAGTTTCAGCCGATTTGAAATACAAGAGCCAGCTTCTTTCGAGGCTGGCTCTTTTGTTTTCGGTTTTGAGGTATTTTTGAGCTATTGCGGCATTTTTTTGAGGCATTTTTGCGGTAAAATGCCTCAATTTTGAGCTATAATGTCGCAATTGAGCTATTGCGGTATTTATTTTGAGGTAGCCTGTTGTAGTTGGTAGTAATTATAAACTACCTCTGCCTTTGCCGCTCCGATGTGTTGGGCAAGCTCCTCCTTGGAGGCCATTTTTATTTTCTTCTCCGACCTAAACACCTTTAATAGCAGTTGGCTGGTTTTATCCCCAATGCCTTCTATATTGGTAAGCCCGGTTTTGATAGTGCTCTTGTCGCGCTTCTGGCGGTGGAAGGTTATGGCAAAGCGGTGGGCCTCGTTGCGTAGTTGCTGTATCAGTTTCAGGCTCTCCGATCGCTTGTCGATGTATAGCGGCAGCGGGTCTTCGGGGTAGTAGATTTCCTCCAATCTTTTGGCAATGGATACCACGGCCAGCTTGCCCCGAAGCTCCAACTTATCGATAGCGGCCATGGCAGAACTTAGCTGCCCTTTGCCACCGTCTATTACCACCAGTTGGGGCAAGGGCTGGTCTTCATCCAAAAGCCGCTTGTAACGCCTGTAAACCACCTCTTCCATACTGGCGAAGTCGTTGGGGCCAACCACGGTTTTGATGTTGTAGTGGCGGTAATCGGCCTTGGAAGCCCTTCCGTTTTTAAACACCACCATACTGGCCACAGGGTTGGTGCCTTGTATGTTGCTGTTATCGAAACACTCGATATGCACGGGCAGCTCAGTAAGCCTGAAATCCTGCTGCAACTGCTCGAGTACCCTGTTGCGGCCCTTTTGGTAGTCGCGCTTGTTTTGCTCCTCCATAAACTTGCTCTTCATAAAGAGCGAGTTCTTTAGCGAGAGTTCTATCAGTTTTTTCTTGTCGCCGATTTGCGGCACGGTAATCTTCACCTTTGGGTCGGGATACTCAATGGGGAACTGGGTGTAGATTTCCTTCGAGTCGCTGCGCATAATGGAGCGTATCTCGTTGATGGCGAAAACCAGCAAATCCTCCTTGCACTCGTCCAAGTTGTTCTTCAGCTCTAGCCCACGGGTGTACACAATGGAGCCGTTCATTATTTTGAAGTAGTTTACAAACGCGTGCTCTGCCTCCTCGGCTATGGTAAACACCTCCACGTCGTCAATATCGGGGTTCACTACCGCCGTGCGAGAGTTGAACGCCTGCAAGGTATCAATACGCTTTTTGGTCTCGTTGGCTTGCTCAAACTCCATGCGTTCGGCATGTTGCTTCATTCGTTCGCGAAGCTCGTTCAGCACCAAATTGCTCTGGCCTTTCAATATTTTTTTGATGAGGGCAATCTGCTCGTTGTATTGCGCCTCGTCAAAAAGGTTCTCGCAAGGGCCGGCACAGTTGCCTATGTGGTACTCCAGGCACACCCGGTATTTGCCGTTGGCCACGGCGGGCTCGCTCAGGTTCAGGCTACAGGTGCGTATTTTAAACAGGCCCCGTATCAGTTCCAGTATGCCCTCCACACGCCTTACGGACGTATATGGGCCTAGATAGGTGCTGCCGTCGTCAATGTATCGGCGAGTGAGGAATATGCGCGGAAATCGCTCGTTTTTGATGCAAATGAAAGGGTACGATTTGTCGTCCTTCAACTGCACGTTGTATTTGGGTTGGTATTGCTTGATGAGGGAGTTTTCCAGCAGCAACGCTTCTTGCTCCGTTTGCACCACCGTTACCTCAATTTTGGCAATGCGGCGCACCAGCATACGCAACCGGGCACTGTCGTGCTCTTTTTGGAAATACGACGACACCCGTTTTTTCAAGTTGCGTGCCTTGCCCACGTAGAGCATACGGTCGTGCTCGTCGGTATATTTGTATATACCGGGCGAGCTGGGCAAAGTGGCTTGTACTGCTTTGAATGCTTCGGAGACCATTAGTTTTCTAGACACAAGATATTAGACACAAGACACAAGACTTTTGGATGTACGATGTACAACAGGTCATCGAACTGGGAGTTACCCCAACGGTGTTAAATAATTATAGGATGGGGGCAACGCCCTATTTACGCAATATGTACAAAATAGCATGATTTTTCCTACCATTGGAACCCCAAAACCATAAACTAAAATTCCCTTATAAACCGATAAACCGATAAACCGATAAACCGATAAACCGATAAACCGATAAACCGATAAACC
>CAYYZT010000013.1:0-6570 GCA_964476015.1 uncultured Chitinophaga sp. | reverse complement strand
GGTTAGTCCCAAGCCTTCGAGTCGTTAGGGTCTGAAACGCTCGGAAGCTTGTTGCCGCCTTTGTCGTAGCTAGAACAATTCAATTCCACTGGAAGTTTCCCTTCCGGCAACGGAAAGCGTGTGCCTTGCGAATAGCCCAAACTGGCATCGGCATACAGCTTTTGGAAGAAGATGCCCCAAATGGGCAAGGCACTGTTGGCCCCTTGGCCCAAGGCCGTGCTGCGGAAACGCACCTTGTTGTCTTCCCCACCCGTCCACACGGCACCGATAAGCTCGGGCGTAAAGCCCATAAACCAGCCGTCAGTGTTTTTGTCGGTGGTGCCGGTTTTGCCACAAATATCGGCGGTAAGCTTATAGCGGTAGCGCACCCGCCCGCCGGTACCGTGGTTTACCACATAGCGCAGCAGGGCCACCATTATATAGGCCTGTTCCTCGCTCATTACGGTGTGGGTTTCGGGCGCACCCTTGTACAGTTGCAGGCCATCTTTGTTGATGATGGACTTGATGTAGTTGGGTTGGGTATAAATGCCTTTGTTGGCGAACACGGTATAGGCCCCGGCCATTTCCAGCACCGAAATTTCGGGCGTGCCCAAGGCAATGGAAGGCACTTCCTCCATCTTGGCCGTTACGCCCATCTCGCGAACCATTTGCACAATCACTTTCGGCCCCAATTCCTTCATCAAGTATGCCGAGCAGGTGTTGCGGGAGTCGGCCAAGCACTGGAAGAGGTTAAAGCGTTGGTTGGTATATACGTTCTCCGAGTTTTTGGGTGTCCAATTGTCGTATTCTTCAAACGTAACCGGTGCATCCGTAATCTGGAAACAGGGCGAGTAGCCGTTTTCGATGGCCTTGCTGTAGATAAACGGCTTAAAGGTGGAGCCTATCTGGCGGCGGCTGGTAATGTGGTCGTACTGGAAGTATTTGTAGTTGGTGCCGCCCACCCAAGCCCGTACTTCGCCGTTTTGCGGGTCGACTACTAAAAAGCCGGTTTGCAATATCGTACGGTGGTAATAAATGCTGTCGAACGGGCTCATCAGGGTATCCTTCTCGCCATTGTAGGTGAAAATCTTCATCGGCACGGGCTTTTGCAGCACCGTCATAATAGCATCATGGCCCATGCCCTCTTCTTTCAAATCCACGTATCGGTCCGATCTTTTTACCAAGGCCACAAAATATAGGCTGTCTTCCTTGGTGCTGAATATCCATTTGCCTTTCCAGTGCTTGAAAAACTCGTCTTGCAACGCCTTCATGTGCTCTTGCACGGCCTCTTCGGCGTACCGCTGCATCTTGCTGTTGATGGTGGTGTATATCTTTAGCCCGTCTTTATAGATGTCGTACTTGGTGCTGTCCAGCTTCATGTTGCCGGGCTGCTTGGCCCATTCCATCATTTGCAGTCGCAGTACTTCGCGGAAGTAAGTAGCCATGCCTTCCGTGTGGGTGCTTTTTTGAAAGTTGAGCACAATGGGGCAAAGTTCCGGGTCGCTCAGGCTTTCGTAAGTGTCATCGTCAATGTAGCCGTATTTGTTCATTTGCGCCAATACCGTGTTCCTGCGGTTGGTAGACCGCTCCGGGAAACGGCGAGGGTTGAATCTGGAAGGGTTTTGCAACATGCCTACCAACACGGCGGCCTCTTCTATGGCTAAGTCTTTGGGGTGTTTTTTGAAATAAGTGTAAGCAGCCGAGCTAATACCGAAGGCGTTGTCGTTAAACTCGACAGTATTGAGATACATGGCCATGATTTCATCCTTGGTGTACCGGCTTTCAAGCCTTACCGCAATCACCTGCTCTTTTAATTTCTGTTTTAAGCGATGCAAAAGATCAGGAGAACGAGTGTGGAATAAGTTAGTAGCTAATTGCTGGGTTATGGTGCTGGCTCCACCGCGGCTATCTCCTATCAATACCCCGAAAAGAGCCCTTAAAATCCCCCGGCCGTCAATGCCCGGATGGTTATAATACCGTACATCTTCTGTAGCGATCAAGGCATTTCTCAAATTGAGCGAAAGATCTTCAAACTTGATATTGGAGCGGTTTTGGGAGTAATATTTGCCCAACAGTACCGAATCGGACGAGTAGATTTCGGTGGCGAGGGCGGTTTTAGGGTTTTCCAGTTCCTCGAACGTGGGCAAAGGGCCCAACGCCCCGAGCGATACAATCCAAAAAGTGAACGGTATAAAGAGCACGCCTAGGAAAAACAGTACCCAGAAGCCGATAATCTGCTTGCTGTAGCGGCTCCAAAGGCTTGCATCGAAAAAGTAGTGGAATACTTTCATGTACTACTTGGGATATTTAATGTCGAAATACTCAAAGTAGGTGCCAGCCTCTTTGTTGATGATGATTTTGTTGAAGTTGATGTCGGAAATAATCAAAAACTTCAGTGTGCCCGCAGGGTATTTGGCCATGTTAGTGCTTTGGGTAACTGCGGCAAAATAGTTACGGGCCTTGTCCATGGAGTCGAAGCTCTTTACCAACAACAGGTTGCTGCCGTCGGGCAAAATCAGTGGGTCCACTTTCAGCGTTTCCAGGCTGCGGTTCACGTCGTTGTACTGCGCCAGCGTAGTGCTAAGGTCGCTTAGCTTGATGCTGTCGTTTTGCACCACCACCATAAAGAAGTGCCTTGCCTGCGGGTCGTATTCGTAGCGCAGCATATTGTTTTGCTTCTTCACTTCCGGCTCTTCGCTCTTTTCTATAAAGTCCAGTATTTCCTTGGCCTTTATTTTCACCTCGTCGTCCGGGTATTTGGCCATGATGTCGTTCAGGGCTTTTTTGTATTCGCCCAAATCCTGCGTTTGCCCGATGATAAAGGCGTTCAGCAGGTCGAATTTGGGTTTGAGGTGGTTGTCCTTCGCATAAATGCTATCGGCCACTTTAATGTTTGCCATGGCCTCTTCCAAACGGCTTTGGCGGTACAGCTCGAAGGTGGCCAAGTAATGTGCGTCCACCGCTACTTTAAGCTGGTTGGTGGCCTCTAGGTATTTCGGGTCTTTGATAATCATGGCCGGCTTGCTGTTGGGGTATTGGGCAAGCAACTGGTTTTTGTATTGGTCGGCCTTGGCGGTATTGCCCAAGTTGTTGTAGATAAGGTAGAGGTTGTATAGCACCTCCACCTCGTACTTGCTGCCCGGAGCGCGTTTCAGCAATTCCTCGAACGTGGCGGCGGCTTTGGGCAGGTTTTTCAGGTCGTATCGGTAGATGTTGGCCAAGGCAAAGTAAGCCTCCACCATGGCGCCGTCCATTTTGGCGGCATCTTCGGCCTTGGGCAGTTGCGCCAGCAGCTTTTCCTTTTCGCCATAGTAGTCAAATTCGTTGGTAGGGGCTTCCACCACATCGGTTTTAGTGGTATCGCTGCCTTCGGTAAAGGTGGCCGATTTGTCGCTGCGCCGCCAGTTGTCTTCCAGCTTGCGGTTGCCCCACCGCTTTACGAAATCGTTGTAGCCTGCGCTTTTGGCCCCGGTGTTGTAAAAGTACCAATCGCCTTTGTTTGCGTTGGGGTTGTTGTCGCCCTCCACGGGCTTGTTGGTGATGGCGTCGATGGGCTGGTTCTGGGCATCCTTCTGCTTGTTGAACTCCTCCTCCATCTTTTTCAGTTGCGCCTCCACCAGTTTCAGCTTGTCGGCTTCGCTCAGGTTGGCCAGTTTCATCAGGCTATCCTGCTCCTCGATGGTGGTTACTTGCTTCACCAAATCGGTAAGGATGCGGCTGCGGTCAGCAATTTCTGAGTAGCGCGGGTCTTCTTGGGCTATCAACCCCGCCGCGCTGCTGTATGGGGGTTGCGCCTCCACGTATTCCTCCTTGGTAAAGTGCAGTTCGCCCAGTTTGAGGTAGGAGAGGGCCTTTTGGTTGCTGTTGGTGGTAGAAACCTCGATGGATTTTCCGAGGTATTTGATGGCTTCGTCTTTATTGCCCTCCTTGAGCGAAAGCTCTGCCAGGGCATAGTAAATCTGGTCGTAGAAGTCGGAGTTTTTATTCTCCTTCAGCATCTTTTTCAGCAGCTTCACAATGTCTTTCTGCTCCATGCTGTTATCCTGCGAGGCAATTTTGGCCATGCTAATCTTGGCATTGAACGCCATGATGTAGTTGGGCTTGCCCTTGAGCACTTTTTTGTAGTTTTCTACGGCCAGGGCATTGTCTTGCCGCATTTGGTATATCTGCGCCAGTATGTAGTGGTAGCGCACTTTTTTGCGGCGTTTGCGGGTATGCTCTATCAGCCAGTTGAGCGGCTGTATGGCCTTGTCGTAATCGCCTCTGGCAAGGTAGTGGTTGGCTCGGGTGCGTTCCAGCTCGTCCCTCAGCCAGTGCGGAAACTGCCTGTCGGCATCTATTAGGGTCAATACGGCCTCGGCCTCCTTGTATTTTTTAAGCGCGGTATAGGTATCCACCATCCATATCTTGCTGTCGGGGCGCATGGGCTGGTGTTTGAGCCACCACAGCGGGTCTTTTTCGTAGTCTTCGTTTTCTTCCTCCGCGGGGGTCTCCAGTTTCCCGCCCTCCTCAATTTTCTTCATCTTCTCCGCCATTTCCTTTTCCTCCAGCGCTTTCTTTTGCGCGGCGGTCATGGGCGGGCCTTTTTTCTTTTGGGTGGAAGATGATTTGCTGCCGGAAGAGCTCTTGCTTTTAGAGGAGGTAGGCTTCTTCTTTTTCTTGCTGCTGCTCTTTTTGATGGGCTTTTCCTTAAACTCCGTGTTCACGTACTGGAAAGTTTCCAGTGCCGTCTCAAAATCGCCCTTCAGGTAGTAGCTGATGGCCAGCAGCATGTAGTTGTTGTCGGTATAGATGCTCTTTTCGTGCAGCTTGATGTCGGTACTGGCTTTTTTGATTACCATGTCCAAATCGGTGCTGTACGAGGAGGCCAGCTCGGGGTTGCGGTCGGTGTATATGGGCAGCACCTTGGTGTAGTCGTCCGTATGGGCGGCACGCATATTTTGCTGCACGGCACCCAGTTTAAGGTCGGCATTGAAATAAGCGTTGTTCCGCGCCGTTATATCGTGGTACACCTGCTTTACGAGCGGCAGTTTCTTCTTCTGGATGGCGTAGCATCCAGAAAGGGTAACGAGCATTGCGCAAGCAGCACCTAATATTGTTATTTTCGCGAGTCTCAAATCAGTGTTGGGTTAATCTGTTGATTGGTTGATTCGTTAATCCGTTGATCGGTATATCGGTTCATCCGTAGTAAAATACTAATAAACCGATTAACTGATGAACCGATAAACCAATCATCAACCACTATAACAGTATTTTGACAAAATTATTTTAAATTTCCCAATTCGGGCGGATGCCGAACCAAATAAATGAGCACGGAGAAAGCAAGAGGTAGCAAGTTTTTCAGGAAAATGAAGGACAAGTACCGTTTGGTGGTACTCAACGACCAAACGTTTGAGGAGCGGGCATCCATCCGCCTTTCAAAATTCAACGTGTATGTACTGGTGGGTAGCATCTTGTTTGCGTTCGCCGTTTTCGTTTTCCTGCTTATCGCTTTTACGCCGCTAAAGCAGTATATACCCGGCTATGGCGATGTGGGCATGCGCCGCAGCTTGGTGCAGTTGCAGGTGCAGGCCGATTCGTTGCAAGACATGGTGCGCCAGCAGGAACTGTGGATAGAGAATGCCCGCAAAGTGCTGGCAGGTGAAGATAGCTTGACGGTGGACACGGCTGCACTGGCCTCGCAATCTTCCCAGTACGACAGTATTAGGCTGGACGAGGTGCCCGCGGCCGACAAGCTGCTGCGCGAGGAAATGGAACGGGAAGATGCTTACGCGCTCATGTTTACGCCCGATAAGCCGCAAAAGACCGCTACGCTGGCCAACCTAAAGCTTTTCCCGCCCGTATTGGGGCTGGTTATGGCCTCGTTCGATCCGCTCAAAAACCATTTCGGTACCGATATAGTGGCCAAGGAAAAAGAGTCCATCAAATCGGTACTGGACGGTACCGTAATCATGGCCGACTGGACCGTGGAAACGGGCTACGTGATTGCCATACAGCATGAATACGACCTCATAAGCATCTACAAGCACAACTCGGTTTTATTGAAAAAAGTTGGTACATTTGTTAAAACGGGTGAGGCCATAGCCATTATAGGCAACAGTGGGGAGCAAACAACCGGGCCGCACCTGCATTTCGAACTTTGGCGCAATGGCGTGCCCGTGAACCCGGAGAGCTACATTGTGTTTTAAAAAACCGTGATGGGTATGTTTGGAGCCAATAAGAACGACCAAAACGGCGTTGCCAAAACCGGCAAGGGGCCTAACCTGATAAACCAGTTTTCAGAGGGTACATTTATACAGGGCGACATACAGTCGTCTGGCGACGTGCGGGTGGATGGCGTAATACAGGGCACCATCAACTGCTCCGCCAAAATTGCCATCGGCAAAACCGGCAGGATTGAGGGGGGCATAGTGTGCGGCAGTGCCGATATTGAAGGCCGCGTGAAAGGTACCCTGACCGTGAACGATATCCTTATCCTGAAAAAAACGGCAGTAATTGATGGGGACATTGTAGCCGCCAAGTTTGTTATGGAAGAAGGAGCGGTGTTCAACGGCCACTGCACCATGGGCAAACGCGAAACGAAAAATGAAA
>CAYYZT010000012.1:7097-21123 GCA_964476015.1 uncultured Chitinophaga sp. | reverse complement strand
GGTTGAGGAACAGCACCCAGAACTCCTCTTTCGGCAAATCGGCCATAATGGGGCGCAATATCTCGTACCCGTCTCGGCTGCTGGCTATGCCTTCCAGTTTCACCACTTCGCTTACCTGCCTGCGCGCGCCCAGTTCCAGCCCCGCCACTATGGATATGGCCTTTGCCTCGCCGATAGGTTATGTTGCCCATTAGCGGCGTTTTTAAGAGAATAGCTTTCGGGCAATAATTGCTTAAGGACTATGTCTATGCTGTCATCCGTGCCGATAACTATCTTTTCGGTTATGGCATCAATGATGCTCTGCTTTTCTTCTTTACCGAGATTATCCCAGTTGCCATAAATAGACCTAGCTTCCTTGATGATGAAGTCCTTGGTATCTTGTTGGTTCTTCATGCCCAGTAGTTCGCCTTCCAGTTGGGTAATCTCATTTTTCACTTGTTGTAATTGTTGGTACGGGGCATCGTGATATTCTTTGAACGCCTCTGTTGGGATATGGCCCTGCAGGTGCAAATCCACAATTTTCTTGAGGTCTAATTCTAACTGTTCCTTTTTCTTTTGCACCGATTGCAGCAATTGCTTCCGCTCTTCGATTACGTTTTGAGAGCCCATGAGATACGTATCAATATCCTCGGGCGAGACAATGAATTCCGTGAGCTGCGATTTGTATATCTCTTCCAAATCTTCGCGTACGATTTTGTTATTGCAGCTTGTGTCGGTGCAGCGATAGAACTTATTGCCGGAGCGTACGTTCATTTTCGCCCCGCAGCCGCAGTATATAAACTTAGTAAAGAGGTGCGTAAGCCTGTTAAGAGGCTTGGTACGGGTCGTTTCCTGTTCGTCCAGTATGTCATTGGCCTTTTGCCATATTTCTTCCGATACGATAGCCGGAGCCTCGTTAAATACCCATTCCTCTTTCGGCTTGTACCGGGTCTTTTTACCGTCGTCGTACTTTTCGGTGAAATGGGAAATGCGCAAGCCCTTGGACAAAGGATCGCGTATCCAGCGTTTTACGTTTGTATCATAGAAGATTTTGCCGCCGCGGGTACGGTACCCGCGCTCGTTCAATATACTTGCAACGCGCTTCTTGCGCTTGCTTTCAAGGAACAGTTCAAATATTAACCTGCGTACAACAGCCTCTTCCTCGTTTATTTCCAAGGAATGCCCGTTCCATATATAGCCATATGGTATTTTACCCCCGACGCGCTTGCCCATCTGCGCCCGTACCTTTACTGATGCTTTCACGCGCGAGGCGATTTCCTCCCGCTCCCATTGGGCCATAGCAGAGAGGATGGTATAAAAAAAGCGGCCGGAAGGAGAAGAGGTATCTATGTTTTCGTCTATAGAAACAAGGTCTGCTTGGCATTGGTTGAATATCTCTGAAAATTCCAGCAGTTCTTTGGTGTTCCTAGCCAGTCGGGCAATCTTGGAGAATATGAGTGCCTGTATATGGCCGCGCCGTATGTCCATGAGCATGCGCCGTGCCTCCGGGTGCTCTATTACGGATTTTCCGCTCACGGCTTCCAAATGGTACACCTCTACTACTTCCCACTCTTTGAAGTTGGCGAACATACGGGCGCGTTCCTCGTGGTGTTTAGGACTATCCCCTTGGGCTTGTTCTTCTGTGGAGACACGGAGCCATATGCCGACACGTTTTTTCATACCTTAAGTTTAATTTCAAGATACGGAAAATGAGCAACATTTGATGAATTGTTGCCTTTTCTTGAAGGCAAAAAAACGAGGCAGTCTCAACTTTTGAGGCTGCCTCGTTTCACTTATTTACTATCAAGTTACAGCACCCTTTGCACTTCAACTACCCAAGGAAGGTGTTGTTGCAAAGTCTTCTCTATGCCAATTTTAAGGCTTAACTTTTGACTAGGGCATTGCAAACAAGCGCCCACCATCCTTACATAAACTATATTTTCCTCTATGTAAACCAACTCGCAACCGCCTCCGTCAGCTTGCATGGCTGGTAAGATAGTTTGAAGCACCTTTTTTACATCTTGCCATTGTTGGGTTTCCATATCTAAGGTTTTATTGTTTACATATTACAAAGCACACCTAAAGCCTATGTTAGGAACGCATGATACTGGATCAATCGCCCCACGGTTTGAGCACCTGAGCCTGAAAGGTTGAATTACGTTCCAAGACCCCCCTCGCCTTACCCTAAATTCGCCACTGGCCGGCCCCGGTGGGTTCACTGCATCCGAAGTGCTATAGTAATCTCCAGTAAACCAATCGCCGCACCATTGCCAAACATTCCCTACGCTATCATAAACGCCGTAGGCATTGGGCGTAAATTGTTTAACAGGTGTGGTTGGTGGAACTTCGTTGGCAGATCCGCTAAAATTGCACTGGGTACCATTAGGTATATCATTGCCCCAAGGATACAATTGTTGCTCCAAGCCACCTCGCGCGGCTTTCTCCCATTCTGCTTCAGTCGGCAACCTCTTGCCATAAAAACTGGCAAACGCGTTTGCATCTTCCCAGCTTACCTGCACAACAGGATGATCCTTTCTATCAGAAGTACTATAATTTTTCCATGAAAGCCCGATCACAAACTGAAAGTTGCCACCTTGATAGCCCCAAGCCCCTCCAGTCTTTTCCGCAGTGGTTTTATAACCTGTTTTTTCCACAAAAGCGGCAAAGGCTTCATTGGTTACCGGAGTAGCATCTATCAAATATTCATCAAGATACACTTCGTGAACAGGGCCTTCAAATTCGCCCCCGTTGTCAGAGCCCATTAGGAACTTGCCTGCCGGTATTTTTACCATGTTTTCTACGGTTATTTCTTTTGTTCTCATGATTGTTCAATTTATTTTGCTGTTAATTTCTTTTTTTAATTGCTGAAACTCATTGGTATATCGAATATTTTCTTCTCTTGGGCGAGGAAAGGGCACGGTGAACTCGTACGAAAACTTTTTGTCTTTCAGCACCACAATCCTATCTGCCAAGAATATTGCCTCATCCAAAAAATGCGTGACCAAAATGACACTTTTAGCCTTTCCATCGTTCCTTGCCTGTAAAAGCACATCCAACAGCCACTCTTGCATTCTTTCTCTTGTATAATGGTCAAGGCTTGAAAACGGTTCATCCATAAGTATAAGTTCTGGCTCCGCAGCCAAAGTTCTCGCAAATGCGATACGTTGGATTTGCCCGCCCGAAAGTTGCCAACCATAGCGTTTACCGTATCCCTTCATGCCTATTTTTTCAAGTAAGCCTTCTACTATCATCACTTGCTTCTTTTTGGCGATACCCTTTAACGGGAAGGCGACGTTTTCAAACACCGTAAGCCATGGAAACAATGAATGGTTTTGGAACATGTAGCCAATATTGTTGGGACGGGTGACAACTCCTTGATATTGCACAAAAGATGCCAATGCATTGAGAAAAGTAGTTTTACCACTTCCGCTTGTTCCTACAATGGCTACAAACTCACCTTGTTGGCTGTTAAACTCAATACTTTCCAATATGCACGCTTGTTCATAACTTACGCTCAGGTTGCTTACATCAACATATCTTCTCACCGGGCTATCATTTTGATCCATGGAAACAATGCTTCTAAGACAGCAGTAAACACATAATCTACCAAAGCACCTAGGCCTGCCAACACCACCAGCCCCGCTACCATATGGTTGATGCGATAAGAAAGTTGGGAAATGGATATGTAATACCCAAGCCCTTCTGAGGCACCAGCGATCTCGCTTACATACACCATAACAAAAGCCAGCGCAATAGATACTCGGAGACCCGTTACAATGGCAGGGAGGCATGCGGGGATAAGTACACTAAGCCACAGGCGACTTCGAGATTTTGTTAATATCTGTGCGCTTCGTATGTAGTTAATCGGAATAGTCGAAGCAGCAGCATGCGTGTTTACCCAAACAGGGAAAAAAACGCCAAAGCTTATCGAAAATATTTTCGCACCATCCCCAATGCCAAGCCATACGATAACTAGCGGAATTATGGCCACTGGCGGCAACGGGCGAAACATTTGTATTATGGGGGACAAGGTTTCCTTAACCCCGCCGATTCTTCCGGTTAGCATCCCTATAACAACCCCTGATAACCCTCCAAGAAGGAACCCTGCCAACATTCGAGAGCAGCTTACCAGTATATCATTAAGGAGGTTTCCGTTTTCAAACCAATCCTTCAGTGCCAGCAGTACTTCCGATGGGGGAGGAAACAGTAATGGGTTTATGATACCGCTTCGGGAAACACACTCCCAAAGGGCAATAAATATAGCTACGCTTATTATCGCTTTTCTATTGCGATATACAGCATCCCGCCACCACTTAATTTTGAAAACGTACATCTCGGCTACTTTAACGTTACTGCAGAAGGCTCCACTTCTTTCAGGATGTTTGGATACACAATCTCTCGAAAATTCGGTATGGCAGTGGAGGGAGGAAACTTGCCTTCAGACAAGGCCCACTCTACCTCATCATTGGCAAATTGGATAAACAAATCATTAAGGGCCACTTGGAATACGAAGTTTCCCCAGATGCCATCCACTATAGACCTATCCAACTTGGTGTATTTGATCATTATTTCTTTGGCCTCATTTGGATTTGTTCTCACAAACTCCTGTGCTTTTCTAAGACCTTGTACAAATGCCTTTAGTTCCTCTGGCCGTTCATCTATCGTTTTTTGCATGGCCGTGACAAGGTACAGTTCGCTATAAATAGTGGAGTCGGCAAATGTATATGCCTTATCACCTAAGTTTACCTCAGCAAAACGGGCAAAGGGATCAAAAATTGAAATCCCATCCACAGAGCCGTTTTCCAAAGAAACCGGCATCTCTTCTGGCTTTTGGCTAATAAGCTCTATATCGTTTTTAGAAAGGTTGTTCTTTTTCAAAAACGAATAAGTAAAATACTCCGGGCCACCGCCGAATGACGTAGAAAGCTTTCTTTTCTTCTTCCTGAAGTATTCCTCGGCAGTTGTTATACCCTCTTCATTTCGCACTACTACTCGGCACTCGTTTACTGTTCGCTCTACTACTTGGGTTATTACCCTAAATTTATTGCCCTGTAGAGTTGACAGAACAATAGGAACATCACCTGAAACAGCAAGGTCTATCGAATTGCCCAAGAACGCCTGCAAGGCAAATTTGCCAGCTGTAAATTCTTTGATTTGGACATCTACGCCCGAACTGTCAAAGAATTGTTTTTCTTCTGCCACCATTACCAGTAACATGGCGGGTGATGTTTGTATGCCTACTGTTAAAACAGGCAACTTGCTTTGTTGGGGCTGTTCACTAGAACCAGGCTCGCAGCCCAAAGTTCCTACTAGGAAACTTAAGATGATAATACAATTAGTTAATTTCATAATAAATATTGATGGGTTTAAAATGAGAGATTGTTTTGTAGTATTTCAGGATAAAGCATAAACTTGAAGTTTAGCTTTTTGATGAATGATTTAGCTTCCTTAACACTTACGTTGTAATAGATGCTAACTAATTGCGCCTGTGTATGAACATCGTCTCTTTCTTTGTCGCGATTCAACTCCAATATCTTATCTTCAACTGATTTCAGAAATAAATGAGCTTGGCTGGTTGCTATTAGTTTGTCGTATCTCGCGCGCGAAAACATTATGTCGAAAGACAGATAAGGTATTGATTCGTTTTCGATAGGGCGCATAAAATCAATTACATAGGTGCTAATTCCTTGTTTGGTATTGTAATACTTTTCTAGCCAAGAAATTTGTGGTTGCCAACCTATAACAAATACTGAATGGCTTTGAATATCATTTTCTCGCACGGCTTTATTAATTAGCTCGCTTAAATTTATCCAGTCGCCAGTATCTCTATAAATTTTTTGAAAGGAACTACCTGCAATGTATTTATTAAAGTATTCCTCAGAAACCGTATTCCTAGTTAGGATAATCGGTATGCGTTGTGCCTCATCTTCGCTTATAACTGAGCCTAAGGTTTCCTTGATGGTAGTTGTATTTGAAGCTTCTTTAAATTTGTCATGTATAGCATTAACTTGTTTCTCGTTTCCAATCATTATCATTTGACATCCGAACTCTGCGGTGTAGCATATCGAGGCTACCTTAATAAGTAAATTAGAATTACCATATTCATATACCTCAGATGGTACTACAATTGCATCCAATTCACCCTTGTACAAAAGATCGACCAAGTCATTTGCGGTAAACACCTTGGTATGTTCAGGAGGACTATCAACGTAATTGAAATTTAGAGCCAACATGTTACGCAAAGTACCTTCTCTATCATTTAAGTTATCGATAATTGGAGGTAATACCATTGTATCAGCTTCACCGTATCCTATTCCATGCCACTGGGGTGTCAATAACTCAGTGTCAGATTTAACACCAAAAGACGTCATTAACACGTTTGGTATACCACCTTCCTCCATTATTTTTAAAGTAAATGGAATTCCCCACATGCAAAATCCCACACCAACATATAGCGTCTCGTCATCGGCTTCAGACGACAATAATAATTTGGGGATATTGTAATGCTTTGCAATCGCCTCTATGTTTGCCTGAGACACAAAAGTTGCTTGACCGGTAATTATCCGATGAATGGTACTTTTAGAAATCTTGGTTTTATTAGCCACGGCTGCTAGTGTTTCGTTCCTTGATTCCATTAGTGCCTTTAACTTTCTTCCGAGTCCTCTCATTTGTTTTTTTATTAAAGATAACAAATTCAGGCATTTTTCAAAATAACGTGGAAAAGGCTATTCTGTTGCGCCCTTTTTCAAAAATAATGTTATTTATGGTATTGCTGCGTATTTCCCAAAAAAAATGGGACAAATTCATTAAAAAAATTGGGATGAGCGTTTTATCAAAAAAAAACTTCCCAAAAAAGTGTTTGGAAAGTTAATTTATGTGTTTATATTTAGGGTATCGGCACGACTGTTCGTTAGGCACTCCATGCCGATACCCCGCTGACAACCAGCTATGTTTGTTAATTTTAAGCTGTGATTTGAATTTAAATGATTATATATCAATAGCTTAGATATTGCAAGGTAATGGCTGGCAAACAAATCGCTAAAACTGTTTTGCCATGGCTAAGCCTCTTAAACCACGTCGCTATTATCCACCAAGGCCTCCTTACAGCGTGGATCCACCTACAGGCCCAAAGGAATCCCTTTGGATTAAGTTTTGGGTGTTCTTTTTGTGTTGTATAAGTCTTATTAGTATTTTTTTTCCTTATTATGAGCTGTTTCATAACCACTTGCCATATGTGCTTGACGGATTTGTAGCGGCTTACTATGGCTGGAAATACGCTTATCTAAAAGATAAGTTTACAAAAGGGGAAATTGCCTCAAGGCATACTTTTATTGATAAGATTTTTGTCCTTGTGCCTTTGGGTGGGCCAATGCTCTTTTTGTTGAGTGTAGTTTTTATGCCTAGTTGTGTGGATACTACCGGCTACTATTATTCTGAAGGTGTTCTCTGGGGCAAAGTCGCGTGCACCTTTGTGGTTGAAGTAATTGTGGTAATCGGTGTCGAAGTTCTTTTTTACAAATTAGTAAAGCTTGAATACTCAGGATAACATTAGGAAGATGGGCATTAAGGGCGGCAATAAATTATTATGGCTTAAAAACACATAGATATGCTTTCCGGGTTTAAGATACTAAGCATCGACAACTTCTCTTTGCGAAGCATTAGAGAAGAGGCACTCTTATATGAAAAGATATATCTGCATGAAAACGAATTGCAGCTTATTAAAACTACTCCTTTTAAAGAACATCAATGGTCGCAGGTATCTTTTATAATTGATGAAATCACCGAATTAGTCAACAGCGGGGTTATTGAATTAATTAAGCTAACAAAAGAAGAGCTTATAACGGACAATGATTTCAGTGGCATTGGCTATGCCAAAATTGATGATTTGTATAGTGATTATAAAGGAGTTTGTAAACATGTTGGAGAATATGGTCGCAACCCTTTTTGTATATTTACTGAAGGCTGCGATTGCCAGGATGTAAGATATAGGAGTAAAACATGTAAGTGTTCGTGTTGTACCCCTAACCCCGAGTTTTTACTTGAAGATTTTGGAAGAGAAGAAATTGTTTTAGCTCAAAATATTTCAACTCGAGTTGGAAGCTTGCTACTTAGCAAACGGTTTGCTACTAATATTACCCCCATTCTTACACAGTCTATTGGCCATATGAGTTTACAGTCAGGAGCTGATGTCCAGAAAAATACCTCTTTGCGAATTATGTTAAAAAAATTCCCTACGATATCCAAGGAAGTTCCTATATGCGAATTAATAGCGTTCATCTCTGATAAAGAAACGCGTTATAGACATTTGATTCTAAAGCAGTTTTTAACGAAACTTGCTGAAGGAAGCTTGAGTGATTCTGAAATAACAGACACAATCGATTACTTGCTTTTAGAATACGAAAGAGCCTATAAGATAAACAACATAAAGTTTAATAAAACTTCACTAGAAGCTATCATAGTACCAACGCTGGAGTTTATCGAAAATCTTTGCAAACTAAAGTTAAGTAGAGCTGCACAAGCATTTTTTACGGCCTCAAAAGCCAAGATAGATTTTTTCAATGCAGAACTAAATTTTAAGGGACGTGAAGTATCCTACTTGCATCTTCTGAACAATAAGTTTCATAAAGAGTGATAGTAATAGGGTAATGCTGTCACCTTATTCTAAATAATAATAGGCATACCCCATGGCCAATGCATCAAATATGCCCATATTATAGTCTTCAGTACCCCAAACCGTCCTCAACTTCGGCAAGCGATACGCAACCTCCGGCAGCCACTTCGCAATCGTCTGCGATACCTCGTGCTTTGTCCGCGCATTGAACTGCTCGAACACGTCCCGTATCTGGGTGCGGGTATAGCAGTGCACCTCAAGGTTTTTCCGTTGTGCCAGTTCCACAATAGCCCATATCAACGCCTTGTTGCGCTTGCCATACCGTGCATGGGGGCACTTGTAATCCTGGGTAATTACTATTTGCGGTTTGTAATAATCCAACAGCTTTTCTATCCGTTTCAAGATACGGCCATTGCATAGGGGCCGTATGGTAACAATACCATAATCCAATAACTTTTGTGGGTCTTCCATCAGGGCATAGCCGAAACCGCGGTTGTTGGGGTATATGCTCAAAAGCACGGGCGGTTTAGTTTCCATAAGTGTTGTCGGTTAGCCTAGTAAGGGCAGCCTCTAGAAACGCTTTGCGCCTCTGTATCTTGGCGTTGCCGCCTTTGGCTGCGCACTTGCCATGGAGCTTTGCCAAACGGTCAAGTATCTCTTCCCTTAACGTGTCTTTGTGCGTGCCGTAGAGGGCCTCTATAGGGGTGCCGAACACCAAGTGGAGCATCAGGAGGTGTCTGGCATGGGGCAGCCTCTTGCCCGCCTCGTACCGCGAGAGGACGGACAGGCCCTTGAGCCCCAAGAGGAACGCTATGTCCGCTTGCGACAGGTGGGACAGGCGGCGGAGCCTTTTAATGTGGTGGTAGGGTGTATCCATACGAAAAGAACATTACGAACAGGCTGGTAATGTCCTTAGCGTATCCCTGTTGGGGAAGCGGTCGTAGCGGGAAAACATTGCCGTATTGGCAACATTTTCGGGTGGTGACGTAACGTTTCGTGGCTTGGCCTGACCTATGCGGACATGGTGGTGCCTATTCGTGTTTTTGGTTATTGGTAACGTCTTATCGTACCAATCCCGGTTTTAAGCGGTTTTAAATTTCCGGTGCGCTGTCTTTTCTTTTGTCCCTGTTTTATTTTGTTATGTGCAGTGTACTGCACAAGTCCCGTCACATGCCTGCACATGTTGCCGAACATTTAATGGGTTTGATGTCGCGTCGCATCTTCCCGTGCGATACATGCATAACGAAAGGCGTATTGAGCCATTATTTTATAATATCCAAGGCAAGGATAAATCCGTGCCAAAGCTTTCTTTGATATACCCAATCGCTACTGTTTGTACCCGTTGCGATGTCCCATGCAATTGTATAACCCAGATTGATCCTATTATATCCAAGCATCACAAATATGCCGGGCGTGACAACCAAAGCCTTTCTCGCAAATTCCAATTGGGGCCTTGTATTTTCCGGTTTAATATCGGTCGCCCCTAAACCAAAGAAAATACCTGGGGTAAAAGAAAATTCTTTTGTATTATTTCCCATAATGTCCTTTGGTGCGGAATACAGTTTATATTTAAATTTATATCCTCCTGCAAAGCCGATATTTACGCCTGTTTCTATTTGTGTCGGAAAAGTATCCCGATATTCGGAAAGAGGTGGCCGGATTTTGAACGGTATAGTAAGTGCCTGAAAAACGAATTGCTTTTCCGTATAGCGCATGAAGTTCCGTTTTCTCTCTGGAGAAACCAGATCATTCTTTTCAGCGAAATATAATCTCCCAACATCCTGGTATGCCGCCCCTATATCTTCCACGTTTTCTACAATTACTATAGGGGATGTAAGGGTCCCAAGCTCCTTTAGCTCAATGAAAAGCTTGCCACCTACGTCGGTAATTTTGCATTTTGTGTTTGACAATACAGTGTAGCGTGTTATTTGGTGTTTATAACCACTGCCCGGTACCTCCTCAAGCGAATACACGACATTATTTTTAAGCAGTCTTTGAGTGGTTGTACAAGAGACACACACAACGCAGATCAGGAAAAACATACATTCTTTCATGTTATCTGCGGGGTTTCTATTTTTTGAAATCTAGAATCGTTTTGAACTTGATAGACATTGTTATCTTGGTCATACCAAACGTTGGGATGTAGCAAAAGACTAGCTATAGCAGCTATATCAGCTACGAGAATTTTTGATCTTGTAACAATGTCTTTACTATCCAGTTGCAGGGTTACACTTCCACCTCCCTTGGGATAGTAATAAATATTGTAAGCCGTAACACGTCTCATAAAAGTAAATCTAATAAGGTTTAAAATAGTAGAATTGGAAAATAAAATTTATTCTCTGATAGCTAAAATACAAATAGAAATTATTATTTGCATATCGAAAAAACAAAACAGTATGCTTTTAAGCTACATTGACAGGTTTGCGCCCAATAGAGGGAATCGGCTTTAGGCAAACATTATCTGCATCTCCAAAGTGTAGAATAAGCTTTTACTCACACTATGTTTTTTGCTCCAACCTCCATTTATGGATGGAAAGGAAATTGAGGCTGTTATAAAATCTGCCGAGAATATCGTGAAGCAAGGAATGTAACGCTATGTTACTGGTTTTATCATATGGGTCATCACTCTATCTCGCCTTTCTTTGTATTGCCGTATTGGAGAAAAAGGAAAGGTAAACGAATAGTAAAGCACCTTCTTTCCACGCCTATCCTCCGCACACCTCAATACCTCTCCACGACCATTTCGAACTACCAACAGACCCTTGCTGTGTAAAGAGGCTATGGCTGCACTGACGGAGCGTTTAGACAACCCTGCTTTCTTCATAAACTGACTGCGAGAGATACGATCTGATTGTTTCCGTCCCCCGGTTTTTTTGCATACCCAACCGTTGGTTTGTCTAATAACGATCAATAACACTTTTGTTTCAGCAAAGGTGAGTTTAGTAAGCAGGTTGTCGAATATGTAGTTGGGAACAGGGGTAAATCGGTGCATGATTACATAGGTTAATCTTCTATATCGCCCATCTTCTCAAAGTGCTGGAGGAGGGAATCCAACAAACGCTTCAGTTGCTCTTTGTTCAAAGGAAGTCCGATGATAGGGGAAGTATTGCCAATATAGGTAAAAGTGGTATACAAAGTTCGACGGGTGGTTTCTTTATGTCCACCAAACAAATAATTGAACCTGTTTGCCAGTTCCAAGAAAGGGGATTTCATTGAAAACTCTAGCTTTTTGCCGTTGGCTCTTGGGTTCGAGGTTACAAGTTGGACTAATGACCGTTTTTCCTCAACAGTGAAAGAACTATAGTGGGTTTCAAGATTTCTTGCCATATCCACAAAACTTCTTGTCTTTTCGATTATTTTGGTCTTACCCTTAAGCAGTTCCTGTTCTTTATCCTTAAGGCCCTGTATATCCTTAAGCAAACGCCCTTTCCTTATCTCGTACGTTTCTTTGTCGATCGTTCCATCCAAGACAGCATCCGTCAAAACCTCCATTTTTTGGGCCAAATGTGTTTTTTGCAGAACCAATGCCGCTAGCAATTTATGACTTGTCTTACCCCAATCCCTGTCCAGATCGTTAATCAGGTCGGTCAGCGAAACGGCCTCCTCGGGATAAAGCCTGATGGCTGCCACAAGATTTTGCACCAGAGAATCGATATAGCTTTCGCGGTAGCTTTTACCTTGGCAGGCCTTACCGTGGCAACGATAGTAGACACGCCCTTTTTGAAGTTCCCCGATCAACGAGTAGTTGCAATCCCCGCACTTTACAAACTTTCTGAAAAGGAAGGCGTGGTTCACGGTCTTGCTGTTGGTTTTGCCTTTCAGGATGCCCTTTACTTGCTCAAATTGCTTTAGTGAGACCAAGGGCTCGTGTATACCCTCAAACAGGCGTCCTTTTATTTTGATGATACCGATATAAAAAGGGTTGTTCAGCATTTTCGCGAGGCCGGAACGCGAAAGTCTGCTCCCGCGGATATTTCGCAGACCCATTTTATATAATGCTTCGCCTAGCTCATCTAAGTTGTAGTGCTTGGAGGCATACAAGTTGAACGCTTCCTGCACCAAAGGGCCTTTTATCGGGTCTATTTCCTTTGGCTTGCCAGCACCCTTGTTTAAGTAGCCGAGTGGGGCATTAAAGGGATATATCCCTTGTTCCAGCCTGCCATATATCCCTTTAATACTCTCCTCGCGCAGGTTACGGATATAGTCAGTGGCCACGGCCGCCAATATATCGGCGGATAACCGGCCGCTACGGCTTTGCAGGTCAAGACCCTCGTGGGCGAAGTGCACCTGTATGCCCCTGTCAATGAGATCGCCCATAACTACCCAGTCCTTCAGGTTGCGGGCACTGCGGTCAATCTTGTGCATGATGACCCCCTTTGCCTTTCCGGCTTTTAACTTCTTGGTCATGGTCTTAAACAGCGGCCGACCTTCCTTGGCCGCTGTTTCCTTCTCTTCGAACCATTCTATAATTTCCAAGTCAAGTTTTGAGGCAAACTGTATAATTGCCTCTTTCTGCACCGTTAATGAAACGCCCTCCCCCTGTTTTGCCGTGGAGACACGGGTATAACCATATACTCGTTGCATAGCATAATGTAGAGATAGCTAATAATACCCTTAAGGTTTGCTTTACTATATGGTATCGCCGCCCTTTTCGTCAATGTGCCTTTTATTGCGGGCAATCCTGTGGCTGACTTTCATAAGCAATCGTAAATATTCCCTGAAATTTTCTTCCGCCTCCCGTATCTCTTCCTCCGTCTTGTGCTTGCAGAGCTCCCGCACAAAAGGTATGGGTTTGTATCCGTTTTCCCGTTCCATCTGGCAAGCATATAGGGAGCCGGGCAGCTACCGTAGCGGTAAAATTTTTGCGGAAAGTCACAAAAGCCCCAGTAATGCCCTCCCGATCCGATCCGCCACGCCCACCACCAAGGCGTTCCCCATCAGGAAGCCCCGCTTGGTGTCCGTGTGCCCCTCCGTATGGCCGTCGGGGAACATGTTGAGCCGTTCCAGTTCCACGGGCACGAGCCTGCGCAGCCTGCCGCTTTCCGTCCGCACCACATGGGCGTGTCGATACGGGCACCTTCGCCCCTCGGAGGTTATGACCGTCCGCGATGGCTTGTCCAAGGGGTCTGGAAAGGTGGTATGTTTGCTATCCCCGCGTGTCTTCGCCTTGCGCCACCGCGGCATATGGCACGAAGAACCGCCCCGGCACTTCCGCCTCCGGCAGCAGCATGTCGCGGAGCACCTGCCTCGGGCCGTCGTACCTTGGCCGTACCATGGCGGCGGCGGCCGTGCCCGCCATCATAACCCCGGCGTTCCCGAACGGGCGCGGGTGGGTGCATTTCCCGGCAAGGATTTCCCGAACGGCCGTCCGCCAAGGCCGCACCTTGGGCCGTACGGGAAACGGCTTGGCGAAAAGGCCGTCTGGGATTCCCGTCT
>CAYYZT010000012.1:0-7087 GCA_964476015.1 uncultured Chitinophaga sp. | reverse complement strand
CGTCTTGGTGCCGTACAACGGCGAGGACCTGTGGGCACCGAACATGAAGAGCCTCCGCCTTCGCTGCGGCATGCCGTAATCTGCGGCGTTCAGCACGCGCCATTCCACTGCATAGCCCAGCTTGTCGAGGGATTCCAAAATAGCGGCAAAGTCCCTGCCGGGCTTTCCCTTGGGGCTAGACAGGAGCTTACCGACGTTTTCCAACAGAAGGTATTTCACGGGACGGGACCGTTCCAGCTTTCCCTTGAGGATGCGGTGGATCTCCCACCAGAGCGTGCCGTTCTTTCCGGCGAGCCCCTTTCGCGAGGTGTTGGCCACCGAATAGTCTTGGCAGGGGAAGCCGCCCACGAGGAGGTCGTGGTCCGGTATGTCCGCTACGGGCACCGTGCGGATGTCCCTGTTCGAGTGCCCCTCGCCGCCAAACCGGGCAACGTACGTTTCCGAGGCGTGCTGGCGTTTCGTCCCCGGTTCCCACTGGTTGCCCCATACCACCCTGAACTTCTTGTCGCTTCCCTCGTTGGCCCGTTCGAGGCCGAGACGGAACCCGCCCACCCCCGCGAAGAGCTCCGCCACGCGTACCGTTTCCATATACGGCAAGCGTACCCGGGTGCCGCACGGTACGGTAGCGGTAAACCGTTGCCGGCATGGCAACGGTTTGGTACGTGGCGGCGGCCGTCGCAAAAGGTACGCTGGGGGAAAACGCACCTATGAAAAAAACGAAAGAGACCTTTGCGGGCCTTATGCGGGCGTTCGGCTACCGCCACGACCTCCGCGCCGTGTTCGACGATTTTCTTACCATGGCCCTCTGCGCGTTCTCGATAGACCCCTCCACCGGGAAATCGCATGACGAGGAGCTGTACCTTGAGACGATAGGGAAGTATGCAAGGAAGGAAGATACGGATGCCTTTCCCAAACTGCTCGCCCTGCTCGTCCTTGAGATGGAAGAACAGCAGGGCTCAGACACGGGCAACGACGTGCTTGGCACCTTTTACGAACAACACCTCTACAGGAAAGGCGCGTCGCAGTACTTCACGCCGTACCCGGTCTGCTCCTTTATGGCAGCTGCGGGCTTTACACCGGAGGGCAGGGACGGGCCTCCGCAAAACATCCTCGACCCGTGCTGCGGCAGCGGGAGGATGCTCCTCGCGACGGCGGAAAGGGGCGGCAGGCACCACGGCCTCTACGGCATAGACCTTGACCCCGTGTGCGTGCGGATGGCGGCGGCAAACCTGTTCCTCAACGGTATCTTTTCCGCGGAGGTGATGTGCGCCGATGCCCTGAACCCCGACAGCTTCCGGTTCAGCTACCGCACCTCGTTCCTGCCGTTCGGCGTGTTCAGGGTCACGGAGAGGGAAAAATCAAAATTGTGGCACATGCACAGGGATTCTTTCGGGAAAGCCCGCGGCAAGCCATCCGGGGCCATGCCATGGCATGGCCCCCAGTTAAAAATGTTCTGAATGCCTGGGCCGACCCGAACAAGGGCGGCCCTTTCTTTTGGCATGTGGGTTTGCGCCCCGAGGGGAATTGTCCTATACTGTCGGCATGGACCCAAAGGATAAAAAGGAAATACTCGACGCGATCATCGGATCGGAAGGGCGCGTACTGGCCAAGACTGCTGCAATAGTGGCGAAAGCCGTTCATGAATCGGAGGAACGGACCCACCGATATATCGACAAAGCTATCGGGGATTTGGCACGAATGGCCCAAACGCAGTTTGACCGCATCGCTTCCGATATAGAGGTAACGAATACCAAACTCACAAATCTGGCAAACCGCGAGAGCGCACAAGACAATCTATTGGAAAAGCACGCGGACGACATCCGCCTCATCAAAACCAAGGTTGGGATTGCCTAGGCACCAGCCTTGTCGAACCCCTCGAAAAATTCCTCTACGGTAATACCGTGCGCCCGGATAACTTTCAACAGGGAAGAAAAACGCAAATCCTCGCCGTTCTCGTACTTCCCGTACTGCGACCGGTTGATGTTGTGCGTGAACGCGAACTGCTCGTAGTTCGTAAAACCTTTTTTGATGCGCAGTTCGCGCATCCTTTTTCCCAGTTGTTTGAGATGCTTTTCCGTGTACTCGTCCTGTTCTTTCATAGGACGAAATAAAAATGACGGTATGACTTGAGGTACTGCCATAAAAATACTTCGCTTTAAATACTCTTAATTAAGAGTATTTTGTATTTTTGTGACACACCTATCTGATATGATACGTTCACAACCCGCTTACTCAACGTTTGTCATCAAACCCGTCGCTGAAAAACTCAGCAAGGCTGATGTCCAGTGCCTTGAGGACTTTCAACAAGCTGGTAAAGCGCAAGTCCGCCCCCTTTTCGTACAACCCGTACTGCGATCGGGCGATGTCCTTTTGGTACGCAAACGTCTCGTGGCTCTCAAAGCCGCGTTTCTTGCGTATCTCGCGGATGCGCCTGCCCAAATTCTCTATCTGCTTTTGCTCGTCAGGTGTCAGTTCTGCCATGGAACAAAGCACGAATCATTCTACTAAACAATGAACCGCTAAATAATGCACCGTCAATAAACGGATTTTGTTATTTTTGTTTCATTTCCAAACCAACTAAAAATGAAAACACTGTTTCTTTTCTTACTCTGCGGCTTAGCCATTATACCCGACATACCCGTTCCCGAGTTTATCGATGCACCAGCCTATTATGATAAGGCCACATGGAACCTGCAAGAACTTGAGCGGTCACAGTACAACCTCATGTCCAAAGCTACAGGGCTAATAAAGGCCGAATCGGGCTTCTTTCTTAATGCAGCTAAGTCGCCTGTACGCCTAGAGGTTTCCGACACCTTGCGCTTTGCCATCAAAGTCGTGCCCGGAACCGACCCAAGGACAATTATAGACCTCATACAATTTGATGTCCGCAACGACAAGAGGGTATTCATAACATCGAAAGCCAAGGGATTTAGCAGCAGCACCTCGTACGAAAAGATAAGCTACGGTATACACAAAATAAGTGACGGGGCTTACGTGCTGTCTGTCACTGGCCTGCAACGGGGGGAATATTTCTTCGGCAGCAAGGATTATATGTTCGCTTTCGGAATTGATTAGCCATCCCTTAACCCTAAACATAAATCACATGAAATCAATGCTTCTTATTCTGGTAGCGGTAGTAACCCTATGCCTTTCCTCGTGTCGCAAGAAATGCCATGACTGTCTTTGGTACGGATATGTGAGCAACTATTGCCAAGACGACTTCCCAGACAGGAGGGCGTTCAGGGCTTTTATCGACGCGTACGAAGCGCAGGGAGCCCGGTGCAGGTAGGCGCAATGCAGCACCATATTACTCAACAACAAACCAAGCATATGAAAACAAGTCACCTCGCAGCGTTTTTTGCCATCTATATGATGTGTCCCCTGTTTGCAAAAGGCCAACATCTGGTCAAAAGCTTTGGCAGCCAGACAAGCATTGAAAACATTACCGCAGCCGACAGTACTGTGTATTTTACCGCATCTTTTAATGGCTTGGGGCGAGAGTTATGGAAAAGCGATGGCACAGAGGCGGGTACGGTAATGGTGCATGACATCAATCCTGGCCCGGCTGATAGCAATCCTACCTATTTAAACTTTCATAATAAGATCCTCTACTTTTCAGCAACGGATGGCGGAGGATATGGACTTTGGAAAACGGATGGAACCTCGGCAGGGACGGTCAAGATAAGTTCCGCTTATGGATTATCATTATTTTACCCATGTGGCTCCACACTGTACTTTGTAGCTGATGACGGTATACACGGTATGGAACTCTGGAAAACCGACGGAACCCAAGCTGGTACCGTTATGGTTAAAGATATCAACGTTGGCTCAGGTGCGGGCATTGTAGGTTTTTCACCCAGTTGCCTCAATGGGGTTCTGGCATTTGCCGCAACGGACACATTCGTTTTCTCAACGGCATTATGGAATATAGAACTATGGAAATCTGACGGCACGGAAGCGGGCACCACGTTAGTTGCTGATCTGAACAATGACAATAGCTCTGGCAGCGACCCTCTTGTTTTTGGGTCTTTTTGGCTCACAACCTTTAATAACGAAGTGTATTTTGCTGCCCACGGCAAGCTGTGGAAGAGCGACCTAAACAATAATACGGTTTTGGTAAAGGATTTTTCTGGTTCATCACCGTTTTCTATTACACAAATGGGCAACAGCCTCTTTTTTGCCACTCATGGCGGGCTTTGGAAAACGGATGGGACAAGTGCAGGCACCATTGTATTGACAAGTGGGATAGGCGGAGAGTTAAGGAATGTACTCAGGAATTACAATGGCAACTTGCTCTTTTCAACTTCGATGGGCATGGTTAACACCGCAGTTTGGAAAAGCGATGGTACGGCAGGCGGCACGGTACTGGTAAAAACCTTGGACAACGATGCCAACTACACCGTTTTTAATGGACTGGCGTACTTTACTGGCTCACGCGGATTTCTTTACCGCACCAACGGGACAAGCGCGGGAACCGTTGTCGTTAAAAACCTTGACCCATGTTACGTCGGCCAGCTAACGGTAACGGGAAACGGTTCCAAAATGTTTTTTGCCACGTATTCGTCCACCAACTGCCCGGCAGAGCTATGGGTCATGCACAAAACATCAAATCCCACGGGCATTACGGAGGCTGGGGAGCCAAAGGTACGGATATACCCCAATCCCGCAACCAATCAGGTGCAGATAGAGCTTGATGCCCCGCAGGCCACGTTCACGCTCTACAACCTACAAGGGAAAAAGGTGTTCAGCCAACACTTGGTCCAAAACCTCTCAACTATTGACATAGACCATCTGCCATCCGGCATATATGTGTACACTATTGGCAGCGAAAGCGAATTGCGACAGGGAAAGTTGGCTGTTGAATAATACCGAGAGACACACAGTGCATGGTCGCTGGGCGCACCATGCATCCACCACCCATGATAGCAATGAGGGTGAGGCGTGGGAGTTTACGGGATGTTCCATTATAAAAAAGCGGGTGGGTCGCAAAGGGTTTCTGAAACTGAGGTCCTTTTTGGCTGAATTTCGGGAAACGCTTTCCAGCGCCAGCGAACGGGTCTTGGATTTTCTTGCAAAGAAAACTCCGTGACTCGTGAGCGCGGCCCGGCAATTTCAAGATTGGACGTAACACAAAGCCTTCCGTGCGAAGGACGGAGCGTTCTAGGTTTAGCCCTTCCTAGAACGCTCTTTTAATACCTTGCCATAAGTACACGAATGGGTATGGAATCTAGCTCAAAATTAAATTTGTTAAACTTTCTTACCGATAAAACAAGAATATTAAAAACAAAAACCTATATTGAAATCGCAACTAAAATTCCGACGATGAAAAAGGCACTCCTGCTCATGGGCCTCCTGTGCGGCCTCCTGCTTTCCATGAACGGCCAATCTCTGCCGCCCATCACCTCGGCCACTTACACCGTATCCCCGCCCAAGGGTGGCAGCCCCAACGGGTCCGTTACGGTAAGAGCCCACGTGCCCGAACTCGGGGGCATAGGCAAGATATACCTTACCATCTCCTCCGGCGGTCAGGAGCATGTGCAGGAATACGAGCCCGACCATGTTGCCTCGCCGAGGCCGGGCGGCTACGCGCTGCTCCTGAAGTGTTTCGTCCCGAACGGGACTCTTGCTGGCGCGACCGTGACGGTCCGCCTTGCCGACTCCTCCAGCACGAAGGGCTCGCCCTTCGCCGCCACGCAGGAATAATCCCAACATTAAAAACCACACGACATGAGAAGATACGCCTCCGCGCTCCTATTCACCGCGCTGTGCCTCGTTCCCGCGCATACGTGGGCACAGGACACCCTTTTCTGGCTCGGCACCGTGTCCGCCGACTGGTCGGACGCCGCCAACTGGTCCGACATCCCAGGCACTCCCTCGGCCGTTTCGCCGCCCGGACCGGACGACCTGGCGATATTCGCCTCCGCGACCGGGGCGACAAGGGCCTGCACGCTGGACGTTGACGCGGCGGTGGGGCATATCATGTTCGGCAGCGGAGGGAGCCTTTCTGTCGGAAGCCGCGACCTAGACGTAAATGGCGAGTTCATGTTCTACGGCGGCACATTCCACGGCGGGACGGGCAGGATTTCGGCGGGCGGTACGGTCTACATCCTGACCGGCTCCTTCACGAGCACGCAGGACAGCCTTTTCGTGGGCGACGGCATCGTGGAGGAGAGTTTCGGCTCGTTCCACAACAACGACGGCACCGTGGTCGTGGAAGGCGAGGCCGAGATCGACCTCTTCTCCTTCCTCCACAACCTCCACGTCGGGTCCGGCGCGGAGGCGACGCTGGCCAACAACGCGCACATTGAGGGCTCGGCCCGGCTGGACGGCCTGCTGAAAACCAACGGCCTGCTGTTCTTCGTGCACAACCCCTCCGAGACGGCGCTTTCCGGCACAGGGGGCATATACGTGCCTTTTCTTGAGGCGAGCCCGCTGGTGTGGAGCACGCTGCCCGTTCCCGCGGAATACGTCATCCCGTTCTACGCGACCGAGACGGGCCCCCGGATACCGGTCACCATAACGATAACCGATGCGGGCACGTCGGCGGGCAGCCCCATGTTGTGGGCGAACTCCTACGCGGTGGACATCGAGACCGCCGAGGCTTCCTCGGGGATACTGTTCCGGAACGCGGCGGGTGCGGCCAACGCTTCCATGAACGCGGACAGGCTCTGGCTTGTCGGCCTCGTCGGCTATGCCGTGCCGCCTACCATCGACTTGGAACTGGGCTACGAGGACGCCGCGCTTGCCGGCAAGGGGCTTATCGAAGGCCGCCTGCGCATGCAGGGCTTCTGGGAAACTGACGAGGACGTGCTGCTATGGGATGCGCCCGTCGGTGCGGCGAACGTGTCGACGAACTCCGTTACGGCGGAAGATGTGGACTTGGGGATCGGGTACCGTATTTTCTCGCTCGTGGACAGCACCAGCCCGAACCGCGTAATCTATGGGAGGCAAACCGGGCTTACCTGTGCCGACGCGATAAACTTGGATAGTATGCCGGAGGCCGTGATTTTTGAGATGGGGGACACGGTGATGTGGTTCAGGTTCACTAACGATTCCCACGATAGACACCTGAATTTCGCATCGCTCC
>CAYYZT010000011.1:19702-21199 GCA_964476015.1 uncultured Chitinophaga sp. | reverse complement strand
GGACAAAATGTTCAACGCCCTACAAACACTGCCTTGCGTAAAGAAAAAGGCCGATTGGGCATTGAAGTGGATTGACGAAGCCCCATCGTTCGCGCACCGTTTGATAGCGTTCGCCGCCGTGGAGGGTATCTTCTTTTCCGGCAGTTTCTGCTCCATCTTCTGGTTGAAAAAGCGCGGTTTGATGCCGGGCCTTTGCTTCAGCAACGAACTGATTAGCCGCGACGAGGGCCTGCACTGCGATTTTGCCTGCTTGCTGTTTACCATGCTGCAAAACCGCCCTACCAACGAGGAAGTAACCAGCATCATAACCGATGCCGTAATGTTCGAGAAAGAGTTTGTAACCGACGCGCTACCGGTATCGCTCATAGGCATGAACGCCGAGCTGATGAACCAGTACATCGAGTTCTGCGCCGACCGCCTGTTGGTGGCCCTTGGTTGCAACAAATACTACAACGCCACCAACCCGTTCCCTTGGATGGAGCTGATAAGCCTGCAAGGCAAAACCAACTTCTTCGAGAAGCGCGTGGGCGAGTACCAAAAGGCCGGCGTAATGGCCGAGAAGGACAGCCAAGTATTTTCCCTCGATGAGGATTTTTAGTACCTAGTATTAAGACCAAAAAATTTAAACACAAAGTACACAAAGGTTAAAGCACAAAGTACACGAAGAAAGCTTAGTGCCCTTAGTGAAAATCATTGTGTTCTTAGTGTTTAAGCCATCTAAATAAAGAAACCAGAGTAACGGCAAGCAGGTCAATTTTAAATTTTGAATCTTGAATTTTCAATTAACCTGCAACTCGTAACTCGCAACCCGAAACCCAAAGGCATATGTTCGTAATCAAAAGAAGCGGAAAAAAAGAGCCGGTTTACTTCGACAAAATCACGGCCCGTATTAACAAATTGAGCTATGGCCTCAACCAAGACCACGTGGACCCGGTGGAGATTGCCAAGGTGGTAATCCAGGGTATCTATAACGATATCACTACCACCGAGCTGGACAATCTGGCCGCCGAAACCGCCGCCAGCATGACCAGCAAGCACCCCGACTACGCCATCCTCGCGGCGCGCATCGCGGTGAGCAACCTGCACAAGAACACGAAAAAGAGCTTCAGCGAAACGATTGAGGACCTCTATACTTACATCGACCCGAAAACGGGCGAACACGCCGCTTTGATTGCCGACGACGTGTACGAAATAGTGAAGGAACATGCCGACACGCTGGACGGAGCCATCATTTACGACCGCGACTACCAATATGATTACTTCGGGTTTAAAACCTTGGAGCGCGCCTATTTGCTGAAACTGAACGGCAAAGTGGCCGAACGCCCGCAACAGATGCTGATGCGCGTGGCCGTGGGCATACACAAAAACGACATTGCCGAGGCGTTGGAAACCTACAACCTGATGGCCGAAAAGTGGTTTACCCATGCCACCCCTACCCTTTTCAACGCGGGTACGCCAAAGCCACAGTTGAGCAGTTGCTTCCTGTTGAGCATGCAG
>CAYYZT010000011.1:9823-19692 GCA_964476015.1 uncultured Chitinophaga sp. | reverse complement strand
AAGCCAGAGTGCTGGCGGCATCGGCCTCAGCATACACAACATCCGCGCCACGGGCAGCTACATCAAAGGCACCAACGGCCAAAGCAACGGCATTGTGCCGATGTTGCGCGTGTTTAACGACACGGCCCGCTATGTAGACCAAGGAGGCGGCCGCCGCAAGGGTTCTTTCGCCATCTACATCGAGCCTTGGCATGCCGACATCAACGACTTTTTGGAACTGAAGAAGAACCACGGCAAGGAAGAGGCCCGCGCCCGCGACCTGTTCTACGCCCTGTGGATTCCGGACCTGTTTATGAAGCGCGTGAAGGAAAACGGCGTGTGGAGCCTGATGTGCCCCAACGAGTGCCCCGGCCTATATGATGCCTACGGTGCCAAGTTTGAGGCCCTATACGAAGGCTACGAGGCTGCCGGAAAGTACCGCAAGCAAATCCGCGCGCAAGAGCTTTGGTTTGCCATTTTGGAGAGCCAAATCGAGACGGGCACGCCGTACATCTTGTACAAAGATGCCGCCAACGAAAAATCGAACCAAAAGAATCTCGGCACCATCCGCAGCAGCAACCTCTGCACCGAGATTATGGAGTACACCAGCAAAGACGAAGTGGCCGTGTGCAACCTCGCCTCCATTGCGCTCAATAAGTTCGTGAACGAGGCCGACCAAAGCTACGATTTCCAAAAGCTGTACGACATTACCTACAAGGTTACCAAAAACCTCAACCAAGTAATCGATGTAAACTTCTACCCGGTTATCGAGGCGCAGAACAGCAACTTCCGCCACCGCCCTATCGGCATCGGCGTACAGGGCCTTGCCGATGCGTTTATATTGCTACGCTTGCCTTTCGAGAGCCAAGAGGCGCAAATCCTCAACCGCAACATCTTCGAGACCATTTACTTCGCGGCCCTTACCGCCAGTAAAGACCTCGCGGCGCAGCACGGGCACTACGAGAGCTACCCCGGTTCGCCCATCAGCCAAGGCATCTTCCAGTTCGACATGTGGGGCGCACAGCCCAGCGATCGTTGGGATTGGAGCGGCCTACGCGCCGAGATACAAAAGCACGGTGTGCGCAACAGCTTGCTGTTGGCCCCCATGCCTACCGCCAGCACCAGCCAAATATTGGGCAACAACGAGTGCTTTGAGCCGTACACCAGCAACATCTACAGCCGCCGTACGCTTAGCGGCGACTTCGCGGTGGTGAACAAGCACTTGCTGAAAGACCTTATCGAGCTGGGCATCTGGAACGATGGCCTCAAAAACGAGCTTATCCGCCACAACGGCAGCGTACAGAACATCAACGGTATACCTGACGACATCAAGGAACTGTACAAAACCGTTTGGGAAATAAAGCAGAAAACCATCATCGACATGGCTGCCGACCGCGGTGCATTTATCTGCCAAAGCCAGAGCATGAACCTGTTTGTGGAGAGCCCGAACTTCGGCAAGCTTAGCAGTATGCACTTCTACGCTTGGGAAAAGGGCCTGAAAACGGGCATGTACTACCTGCGCACCAAGGCCGCTGCCGACCCCATCAAGTTTACCGTAAGCGCCGAGGCCCAAAAAGCCGTGGCCCCTGCCGCCACCGTGATGAACACCATGAACGTGGGCCAGAACACCATACTAGACCGCAGCAACAACGCCGCGCCCGTAAGCAGTGCCTTTGTAGTGCAAGAGCCGCAAGCCAAATACTACACCCCCGAGGAGCAACTGGCTTGCAGCTTGGATAACCCGGATGCGTGTGAGGCGTGTGGGTCTTAGTATAGACACAAGACATAAGACACAAGACATAAGACACAAGACACAAGACTTGCTGCCAGTTACGGGTTGCGAGTTACGGGTTACGAGTTGAAGAATAAAACCTGCCTAACATAGACGGGTAAAGACCGAGAGATTTGTTTTGACGAGGGACGCGGAGCTGAGAGGCTCCGCGTTTTTTTATGCAAAATATTTAGTTTGTATCTCTTAATGTTTTCAAGCTCCAAATAATCGCTAATATCAGATATCGCAAAGGGAAAATCACCACAAAAAACCCTAAAAACAAATACTTATACAGTTCAAAATAATGAATAGTGATTTTCGCATGTAATAAAGCCCAACGTTTTTCCGAAATATCCCTAATCTCATCATGCAACATTTCTCTTGCCTTTAAGCTTTCATAATCATTTGAATCTAAAGAGTTCGCCACTAAAAAAATTTCAAATCTTGTCTTATCCTTAAAACCTAGCGTACCAATAAAGTCCAAGTGCCTGTCTGTATTCCAGATATTCCAAAGAATATTGTCCTGTTTAGCTTTATAAAGAACTTCCCATAAATGTTCAGCATCCTTATACTTTACAGGTATTATGCTTTCCTTATGAGATTTGGGTGGCGGAAGCGGCAAATTTGACAAGGAGGGGAAAAAGAAATTATTATAAGCGGAAAAGAGTTTCTGTTGCTTGCTAATCTTTTTGTTGTATGCTACACTTAACTCATCCGCTTCGACATACTTGTTATTTATGATTTGCTGCTTGCTATCAGTTATGTAACTGACAATATAGTTGTAGCCTATGCACCCAAGTAAAACAATTGCTGAACCTAAAAAGCAGGTAACAAACAAAAGAAATTCCCGTGCAATAAGTTTTTTAATTCCCATTCGCATTAACCAAAAATAATAAATTTACCCCTTATCTGGCTCAAATATACCTAAACGAAATAAAATATATCAACAATACTTGCATATTGCAAAAATTATCAGTACCTTTATTGCATGTTCTTTGATTATAACTTTTAAGTCCCCGTCGGTTTGTTCAACTCAAACTACGAAACAAAAAATAAGCACCTTTGACATAGCTATGTGTGCCAAGCTAAAGCTACATCGACAGTAAAAATGGCACTAACAATCGTAATTGCGATGAGCGTTACAATGAATGTGAATATTAATTTTAAACAAAAGGAGGTGTTTATGGAAACGAATAAAAATGTTAATGTTTCTTATATAGGTAAGGACGGGGACAAGCATAATGCAAATGGCTAAGAGAAATCTTGGCCATTTGTGTTTATACCCGCCTCTGGCGCAAGTATTTACTAGTCCACGCAACAGCTTCAAAGCCCACGAACAACGGCAACCTTACCACATCGGTGCCAGAAGTTCCTTACAGGATGACAGCGAAGTTCCAACATTGCCAGCCATTCTAGGTTGCCCACACATGCGGCCGACCACCCGCTGTACTTCTGGCTGCTTTTCCATAGATATCCAATATACAAAAACACAACCTAACCCTGCAATCTTCCACGATAACCGCTACAGGCACTATCTTTACCAAGCCTAGTGATTAAAGCTCGGTTGCCCTCACGGAAATTACACGTTTATGCATCTTTCCAAAAACTTGCTTTTCTTGTTTTTCGCCTTCATGGTCCTCAATATGTACGGGCAAAACGACGTATCATATAAAACCTATAGCAAGTGCGGGTTCGGGGTGAGTTTGCCCGCTACGTATAAACTATTGCAGGATGGCGAAACCAGCCCGGATTATTGCGATTACTATGTGAGGATTAGCGATGCCTCTGTCATCGAGCTCAAGTCTTTGAACAGGTCACGGTTCGATGCCGCTGGAATCGAGGATTTATACGAGGCCGCCTTGGCTAACCACCCCAAGCTGCAAATAACCTACAAAACCATAAGAGACAACTGGTTTGTGATAAGCGGCACGGATAAGGAGAAGGGCAAAATTGTGTACTGGAAAAGGGTTTGGGGGGATAATTTTGTAAGCGACCTGAGATTTGAATATACCGAAAAGGACAAGGATAATATCGAGCCGTATTTATCAAAAATATCCAAGTTGTTTATAAGCCTGTAAGAATATAAATATCCTGGAATCATACAATAAAAAAGCCAGCAACCTTGTGGATTGCTGGCTCGGTTATAAAAGTATCAGTCTTAATGGCCGATTACATAATCCTCTTTGGAGCTAAGCAGCATCAAAGGGGTGGGTTGTTCGCCATGAAACATCATTGTTGAAAGTTGGGCCTTTTGGCTTTTCCTACCTTGGCTCTGCTTTCCCTGCTTAGTCGTTTTCTCCGTAGCCATAACATTGCTTTTGGTTCAATAAGGCTAAAACAAGAGTTGTGCCAAACCAAAAAAGCTATACAAAAACATCATCTCTAAAAGGAAAAAGCGATTAACTGCGCCAATCCATAGCGTTTATGGCCTTTCGGCCCCATTTTGGGGGAGGTATTGCTCAAATAGCATTAGTTACAGCCCGGAAAACACGGCGTTTGGGCGTTTGGCACGGTAATGGCACTAGGTTTAGCATCATCAAAACCAAACGTTATGGCAACTCCTGATAACAAGAAAGGATTACGCAGAAGGGGAAGGCCCCAACTCGAAAATCCGACCCCTGGTATCGAGAAGTCGAAATACCGGGAGGGTAAAGATGGACGAACATCTACGTTAGACAATAAACTGTCAGACAACAAGATGTAATTGTTGGATAGTAGAAAAATGACCAATCCTTTACGGGATGGCACTACATCCACTTAGTTTGAGCCGATAACCGATATGGTTTTCGGCTTCTTTTTTTTGGCTCAGTCCCAATTATGGGCCGGGGTGCCCAGCGGTACGTTCACTATTACCCGGTTGCCTTTGCCAAGGTAGGTAATATCCAACATGGCGTTGGCCATGGCGATGCCGCGGCCGTGGTTGTCGAACACGCGGTCCTCATCAAAGTGCAGATACTTCTGGAAATCGAAGCCCGAGCCTTTATCTTCCAGTGTAAGCAAGATACGGTCTTCGTTCTTATCAAAATTGAGGGTAGCATAGCGGTCTCGGTACTGGGGCAGCTCTAGCCTGCGCTCTATTTCGTCTTGCAGGGAGAAATTGTCGATCAATTCGCTCTTTTCGTCGTAAGTAATGCCTAGGTTTCCATGCTCAATGGCATTGTTGAAGAGTTCGCAAATGATAAGGCACTCCTTAGGTTGCGGGCAAGCATTGGCAATAAACACGGAGAGCTTTTGCGCCTCTTGCAGGGTGCGGAACCTAAACTCGCCCTGCACCAAGCTTTCCAGCGGGTTGCGCACCTTCTCCAGTTCGTTGGCCAAATGCAACAGGTTTTGGCGGTCGGCAATGGCCGCGCTCAAAACCGAGGTAAGGAAATCCTTTTGAAAAGGCTTGGTAACATAGTAAAACGCACCGGCATTGATGCCGCTCTTAATTTCGTCGGGGCTGTTGCGGCCCGTGAGCATGATAACGGGTATATCCCGGTGGTCTTCCTGTTGCTTTATCCATCCCAATAGTTCGAGGCCGTTCATGCCAGGCAGTTCCCAATCGAGGATAATGGCCAAGATATCCTTGCTGCTGTTGCGTTCCAACAGCTCTTTGGCCTCCTCTGCATTGGAGGTGAACATAAGGGAATAATCCTCGCTTTTCAGGGCAAAACCCAAAAGCTTGTGAAACATCGGGTCATCATCAACAACAAGTATGCGCTGCGGGCTCATAGTAAAAAAGCGGGTTTGAGTGTGCCTAAGATAGGGAAAATCGGGTCGACAGACCACAGACCATGGACCATGGACAAAAAAAGAATCACAATTGCATGTAATACAGTCTGCTTTTTACCATTATTTCTATCCACGCCATCCTGTAACTTCTAGCGCCGTTGCACTGTACTTGAATTACCGTTGCATTTCCCACTGTCGACATTGTCATACCTTAACTTCATTACACTGTTGCGAGAGGTTCCTTAGAGGCTGTTTTGAAATGTAGCGCAAGAGTTTTCATGAGTGATTTTTGAGTGAGACAAAGCGGCTTTTGAAGGCATAATGAAAAACTTACGACGAAAAAGGCCAATGCAGTCGTAACCAAAAAGACCCATAAAAAAATTGATGAAACATTTTCAAAACAGCTTCTAAGAGATGGGGTACATTTGGAAGTGGCTCCGTATTTATCAAGATTCGCAATAATGGAGAAGCTACATCACATGCACCTTCTCGCCCTTTTCCAACATCTCCACAAACTGCTTTATTTTCCTTTCCCGTGTTTCGGCCTTTTTCACGTTGTTGATGCGGAAGTAGATGGCAAAGGTATTGGTTTTGTTCAGCGTTTCGAAAAATGCTTTGGCCTTGGGGTTTTGTGTTAATGCCTTCATAAAATCTTCCGGCATTTCCATTTTACTGGGTGGGTCATAGGCATTTTCCCAGCGGCCGTCGGCTTTGGCGGCTTCTACTGTGGCCAGCCCGGAGGGTTTCATGCGGCCGGCTTTGGTGAGCCGCTCTATGTAGCCCACGTTCACCTTGCTCCACACGCTTTTAGGGCCGCGCTTCACAAATTTCTGTAAAAACGATTCGTCGTCGTATTTGTTCTTCTGCCCATCTATCCACCCATAGCACAATGCCGATTCTACGGCTTCAGGATAAGTAACGGTGGGTTTGCCGCTATCTTTCTTATAAATGCGCAGCCAGATACCCGGATGGTTGTCATGATGCTTCTCCAGCCACTGTTCAAAATCCTTTTGCGATTCGAAAGCGATAACCGGCTGCTCCGGTTTGGGTTCGGTAGTTTTGGCCATCAGTATTTTATCAATTTTTCCATGCCCACGGCACCGTTACGTTCCACGCCGATAAAGTAAATGCCCGGTTCCAGATAAGACAGGTTCAATAGGTAATCGCCGCCGTTGATAACAGGCTGTACGATTTCCCTGATGGTCATGCCCACCGAGTTCAACACCGTTATTCTATCGGCCTGCTGTACGCCCGAAAGGGTAACGGTGCCCGTGGAGGGGTTGGGGTAGAGGGTAAAAGTAGGTTGCTGCACAGTGGCAATACCGTCATAAACAACCGTCTGGATGCGCTGCGTGTCGCAAAGCACAATGGTGTTGCAGGAAGAGAATGCCTCTAGGCAAATAGTAAACTCCATAAAACAGCCGCCATGCCCGATGGAACAGGCCATGCGTAGGCTGTCACTCAAAGTGAATTGTTGCTGGTTGGATACCGTAATATCAATAGGCCCAGGCAATAGGTTGTTGTTGATAACCACTCTGACCGAGTCGGCAGCGGGTGCCGAAATATCAAACTGCACAGGCGACATCCCTGCTTGGTTGGTATCCAGTATGGTAAAGTTGTAGGTAATAGGCCCGGGTTGCTGCACCACATTCACCACCATCGTATCGCTTGCGCTGTTTCCGTTATTATCCGTCACGGTCAAAATAAACTCGGTATCGGCTGTTAGGCCGCCGACCATGGGGTTCGGGCAGTTGGTGCAATTGATATTGCCTGCGGGTGCCCATAGGTAAGTGAGGGGTAGTGCGCCACCGGTTACTGTGGCGTTCAACTGCACGTTGCCGCCGGAGCATACACTCAGGCCGTTCCCCAAGTCCACCGTTAAAGGTGGGCTATAATTGGGGTTTTTGATGCGGATAATACTGTGCGTGTTCGGGTCGGTGTTGCCCCAGTCGGCCCCGTTGGTAGCGATGTAGATGGTGCCGTCCGGCGCGGCGCAAATATCGCGCAGTCGGCCCCATTGGTTGATAAAGTAATTGGTCTGTGCCGTTACGGCATCTCCATTTGCGTTTAGTTGAAAACGGATAAGGCGTTTGTTTTTCAACACCGTCATCAGCAGCGTGCCTTGCCATTCGGGTATGGAAGGGTGGTTGTAATAAATCAAATCGCTCGGTGCGATAGTGGGCGACCATGCCGCCAAAGGCTCCACCACGTTGGAATCGACGCAAAAAGCCGTTTCGCTGCCAAGGTTGCAATATCCGGCAACGGTAGGCCAGCCATAGTTGCGGGCTTTGTGGATGATGTTCAGCTCGTCGTCGGTATTCGGCCCATGTTCGCTGCTGTATAATATGCCCGTAGGGCCGAAGGTAAGCCCTTGGTGGTTGCGGTGGCCCCAGCTCCACACGTAGCTGCCGCCGATGGGGTTATCGTTGGGCACGCTGCCATCGAGGTTAAAACGGAGGGTTTTGCCGTTTACGCCGCCCACGTTTTGCGCCGAGGGCTGGTTTTGGGCATCGCCCGTGGTCATATAGAGTTTCCTATCCGGGCCAAAAACCAGTCGGGAGCCGTCGTGGGTGGTGTTGCCGGGTATGCCCTCTATAAATGGCACAGGATTAACCAACGTATCCGTATCGAACCGATACCGCACCATGCGCTCCAAGGTGCTGTTGTTTTGCCGATAGGTGTACACGATAAACACGTAGCTGCTGTCCGGAAAATCGGGGTGCAGGGCCAATCCCAACAAGCCCGCTTCGCTGGCTTGGTACACGGGGCCGGCGTTGGCTTGCGAAATATCCAGTATCACCTCGCGGGTGCCCGTTACGGGGTTCACGCGGCTCACTTTGCCTTGGCGTTCCGTCATCCAGATGTGGTCGTCGGGTCCCCAGGTTATTTCCCATGGCACGTTGAGGCCGGTAATGAGCGTATCGGCCGTTATGGTGGTGGAGTCCAGCGTAAAGCTTTGGGCCGCGGCAGGAAAATGGATAGCAAGCAGCAATGCCGTCAGGTATAGGTACCTTCTCATAGTTTCAGGGTTTGGCTACCCTAAATATACGGAAAGGAAATGGCTGATAGTAATAGGATTTGCTTTAAGTAGGTAAACGAAATATCTTTATTGAGCGTTTTTAATTTGAGTAAGCTGAATATTATGAAATCTTGGCAAGGCATTATCGTAGCTTCCCCCCATATTATGATGGGCAAACCTATCATTAAAGGCACGCGTGTTACCGTAGAATTGGTAATGGAAAAACTTTCTGAGGGAATGCCCGTGGCAGAGCTGCTTCAAGCCTACCCCCACATTACTGCGGAGCAAGTGCAGGCTTGTTTGGGGTTTGCTTTGGATAATATGAAGTTCGATGTGGAATATTCACTGGTGTCATAATGAAGTTCTTTTCCGACGAAAGTGTTGATAATCGAATTACGCTTTACCTTATGGAAGCTTGATTTGATATATCTTCCGTGCATGAATACCGCACGGGCATACCTGATGATGAGGTGTTGAAACTAGCATTCGAGCTTTCTGCCATACTCATTACCGAAGATAGGGACTTTGGCTATTTAGTAGTTCAATTAAGTCAACAACATAAGGGTGTTATTTTGTTAAGGTTGAAAGGCAAGGATATTAGAGAAAAATGTGAGCTTGTTAAAAATGCGATAGTAAGATATAGTGATGAGCTTATTGGCAATTTCACAGTTATAGCTACCGATAACATTCGTATTCGTTATCTAAAGCACAACTAGTTTATCTTCCATATTTCAATACGTCGGTACCGTCTGTATCACCTGTTTCAGCCAAGCCCGGTCGCCGAGGGGTTCGGGGCTGGCTATCATCTGCTGCACGGTGGGTATCACCCGTTTCTCCTTGCGGGCCAAGAGGGTTAGGGCCTGTACAAAGTTGAGATAGGCCACCTTGTTGCTGGCCGAGATAAGTTTGGTACGCTTAAGAAACATCTTAAAACTGGCCAGTAAGGACAATAGCGCATCAATCTCGTCCAATTCGTAGTATATTTTCAGCATCATTTTTTTGGTGTCGAGGTTGTAGTAGATGTCGCTAAACTCCACCTTGTTGAGGTGGGTAAGGGCTTGGTCGTGTTCCTTTTTATAGTAATACAGTTCGGCAAGGTTGTAATGTAGCGCGTTGGCGCGGAAATCCGGGCCGAGCTTTTCGTTATACTGTCGGATGAAATCCTCCGTCCACCCGAATTTTTTCAACCTCAATCCCACTCCGATGATGTTTTTGTAGGCCCATGGCGAAAGAAAGCCGTTCTCCATCAACGTGCCCGCATCCAACGATTTGAGGTATTGCTTGAAAAGCTCTTCCAAAAACTCCGGCGCGCCTTGGTTTACCCGCCTGATGCAGTAGTTGATTGCATACGAATACAAATCTTTCAGTTCATCGATGGGGAAATCG
>CAYYZT010000011.1:0-9813 GCA_964476015.1 uncultured Chitinophaga sp. | reverse complement strand
CTGTTCGGTAAGCGCTACCAGTTTCTCGAAGTGGGCAGCGTTGCCCATTTCCAGCAGCATGTTGAGGATGGTATGGTAAATAGCGATGGGCGGCGTAACCAGCTGCGGCTGGCTGGTGGCCAACTGGCTGGCCACATCGGCAAAGCGCACCTCGTACTCGGCAGCGATGGACATTTTGCGGTCCAGCATCTCGCAGCAATACTTCAGTTTGGCGGCAAGATAGTATTGGTCCAGATAATCGGCGGCAAGTTGCAACCTATCATCGTAGCGGCGTATCTGTTGTTTGAGGAAATGGCGGTTGCTGATGTCGGCCAAGGCGTATTGCAGGCGGTAAAACTCCGGGTTTCGGTTGGGCAGTTCGTCCAGTAGCTTGGTGGTTTGGTTGTACAGAAACTGGTAATGCTTGTCCAGATTGAGCTCGATGTAGGTTTCCAGCAGTTGGTAACGCTCCAAAAGGTTGTTTTGGCTAAAACGGGAGTAAGCAAGGTATTGTTCGGCCAGCTTTAGCAAGAAGTTGTTGAGGTAGTTTAGCTGCTTGTCGTCGTATGGCTTTTTGGGGTACAGTGCGGCAAACACCGCTTCGCGCTCCACTCTGGCGGGCGCAAAGGCAGGCGCAAGCGACCTAAGGTGCTCGTAGAACCTTGTCAGCTCCACGTTTTTGTTGAAGAACGGCGATTGCACGAACTCCCCGAACTCGCGGAGCTGTTTGGGGCCAAATTGTTTCAGTAATTCAAGCAGTTTGCTGTTTTCCATGCCTTTGTAAGGGAATTTTACCGGAAATATGCCTCTATAATAACGGGGCGGCGTATGGCAAAGGTAGCGGTTGGCGATTAAGATAGTAAAGTACGCTAAAAAATATTTTTTGATTTTCTAGTTAAATAAATTTGTTGCTAGTTGTTGATTTATAGTTAGTTGTGTTTTACGTTACTTTGTTTAAGTTGACTATTGTGATTTGATTTTTTTGAAAAAATGTATTTTCTACAAAAAATCAATCAGCGTAATTTTATTCTTGCTAAAAAAGGACATTGTAAAACTGAATCCCGAAACATGGAAAAAATGGCATTTAGAGGGTTAATATGGGCTTGCTTGCTTGCATTGGCCACGCCAGTGCTCGGCCAGATACAGGTGTGGCCCGGCGATGCCAATAGGGACGGGAAAGTGAGTACGGTAGATGTGCTATACTTGGGCGTGGGCTACAATACCCAAGGCATTGCCCGCGATACGCAAGGCATTGCGTGGAGGCAACTGTCTGTAAATCCTTGGGTAAGCGTGTTGCCCGGCAACGTTAACTATGGCCACCTGGACTGCGACGGCAATGGCTTCATCAACGAGAACGACCTCTCGGCGGTGCGGCAAAACTATGGGTTTACCCATAGTAATATGGTTATAGACAGTTTTCCGGAGCCGGACAGCACTAGCCCCATATTTTATATGGTTGGCTCTTTTGATTCCTTAAGCGATGGCGACACGGCCGTTATCGAAATATATGTAGGAAGCGAAGATATTCCTGCCTCATTCTTCGGCGTGGCATTTGCTTTTCAATACGATACGTTGTTCGTGCGGCGCAACAGCGTAAGAATAGAGGCCGACCCGATAGTAAACACGTCCACCCAAAGATTGCTGGAGCTTGCCGTAAACGACCCCGAAAACGGCATATTCGATGTCGCCTTTTCCCGCCGCGCCAATTCGGGCGGCACTTTGGGCATACCGATTTTATTGGCGGGCCAGCGTATGGCCACCATATCCTTTATTATCGAGGACAACTTGATAGGGAAAACCGCGGATACCCTCGCGCTGAAACTAATGGATATTAAGCTGATGGACCGTAACCTGCGCAAATCATCGGCACCCGAATATCGGCTTGTTGTGCCTTTCGGGGGGATAGTGGCCGTAGCCGAAACACCCTTGGAAGAGCAGTTCAGGATATATCCCATACCCACTCAAGATGTGCTGGTAATCGATGCCATGCGGCAAAATGGCCTGTACATCCTTACCGACCTAAGCGGCAAGGCAATGGCCCAAGGCCAGATAGTGGCAGACACCAAAACATTTGTGGATTGTGCCCATTTTGCCACTGGCATGTACCTGCTTACCGTGCAAACGGAAGGCGGAAAAGCAGTGAAAAAAGTGCTGATAGAGTAAAACGGCAGTTTGATTGGCTACGATTTACGTTAGTAGTAATAGTTGTTGCAAGTGGTTGAAAATCAAATGGTAAGATAAGAATTGACAAACATTACCTCTGAAATGCAAACAATCCGCTAACCAAAAACCGATTGAGAAACCCCAAAATTTGTATTTGTTGGGCCTCTATGGCAAGGGTAGCTTTACTGAAACAAAAAAATTAACAACATGAAGAACCTATTATTAACCCTAAGCATCCTGTTTGCCGCATACACGGCAGGCATCGCCCAATGTTCAGCCTCGTGGATGGGCTGGACCGATGCCAACTACGGTGCCTCGTTTGTGGACAGCTCTGGCACAGACCCTAACCTTACTACCTACCACTGGGATTTTGGCGACGGTAGCACTAGCAGCGCACAAAACCCTACGCACCAGTACAGCAATCCGGGCTGGCACACCATCTGCTTCACCATAAACGTTAGTGGTTCGCTTTGCCAAGACACCAAGTGCGATAGCTTGTACGTGGGCCAGCAATCCAGTAGCTGCCAATCTGGTTTTAGCTACACCAATACCCCGAACGGCAACCATGCTTTTGCGTTCAACAACACGTCGCAGGCATCCGGCGGTGCGGTGGCCTATGAGTGGGTTTTCGGTGATGGCAGCAGCTCCACCCAAGCAAACCCCACGCATACCTACAGCAATACGGGTACTTACAGTGTGTGTTTGCGCGTAACCGTTTCCATCAATGGCAACGTAATCTGCTTGGACGACCATTGTACCACTCTCACCGTTACCAATGTGCCCCCTACTTGTAGTGCTCTTTTTGGTTTTCAATCCACTGGCCTCACTGCATACTTTACCGGCCCGGCAAACTATGCGCAAAGCTGGAACTTTGGCGATGGGCAAGCCACCAATGCTACCAACCCTACCCATATTTATGCGGCTAGCGGTACTTACAATGTATGCCTAATTGTTTTGGATTCAGCTACTTTGTGTACCGATACGTATTGTACCGACGTTACCGTATCGGGCACCAGTGCCACCTGCGATGCCACGTTCAATGCAACCCCTACCGGTATTACCAACCTAGGATATAGCTTTGCCGAAGCGATTCCGAACGGGGCACCTTTCAGCTCGCATGTATGGAGCTTTGGCGATGGCACCATCGATAGCACCGCATCGCCCGTGCACGAGTTTCCTTTCGCTGGCCAGTTCCCGGTTTGCCACACCATAACGCAGTATGATGCCAACCATAACTTATTGTGCAGCAACACCCGTTGCGACAGCATTACCGTTACCCCTGCCTTTAGCTGCTATGCCTACTTTACATCGAGCTATGCTTCTAACGACATGCTTACCTTGGCGTTCCACAATGCTTCTACCGGCCAAAACACGCTTACCTATTTCTGGGATTTTGGCGATAGCACCACCAGTACCCAGCAAGCGCCTAGCCACGTATATGCCCAAGCAGGCAGCTACAATGTGTGCCTTACGGTTACCGAAAGTTCGGGCGGCGCGGTAAACTGCACCGATACGTATTGCTTTACCACACAAGCCGGTGGGCCCATTGGTGGCAGCACCCTGCAAGGCGCTGTGTGGACGGACTCTACCAGCGGGTGGAACGAAGCCGATGTGTACCTCATACAGTACGATAGCGTGAGCCAGACCCTTACTGCCGTGGATACGGTGCAAACCGTATGGGGCAGGTTTGCCTTTACGGGCGTGGCCCCTGGCAACTACCTTATAAAAGCCGCCTTGGTGCCGTCTGCCCCGCGCTTCAACGATTACCTGCCTACTTATTATCAAAACGTGTTGTTTTGGTATGATGCAGCTACCATTGTGGTGCCCATTTTCAACCAACCACATTACAACATTTTCCCGCTAACGGGCACCAACCCTAGCGGCCCCGGCTTTGTGGGCGGCAACGTGAACCAAGGTGCCAACAAGCAAGCCACCGGCGACCCGATTGAGGGCGTGCAGGTAATGCTGTTGAACATGGACAATACCCCCGTTCAATACACGTATAGCGATGCCAATGGCAGTTTCGGCTTCCAAAACGTGGCCTACGGCACCTATAAGGTATATGCCGAAGTAGTAGGCAAGCCTACCTTCCCGGCCATCGTTACCCTATCGTCCACCAAAGAAAGCGTTACCGATGTGGCCGTAGTAATTGAGGAAGAAGGCGTGTATAATGCCATAACCGAAGTGGAAGTTACCTACCTCAACGGTACCAACTTCTACCCGAACCCGGTAGCTGCCTTGGGCAATTTGGTATTCAACGCCAACGAAACCGGAACAGTGAAGGTGCAAGTAATCAACATGCTGGGCCAAACCGTAGCGATGCAAGAAACCAACGTAACGCCGGGCAGCCAGCACCTAACCGTGGATATGGCCAACCACCAAGCGGGCATCTATTTGCTCACCATAAGCTTTAACAACCACGTAGCTGCTCATCTACGTTTCATAAAGGATTGATATTGTCGGATTGTCAGACCCTTTATGTTCGGCAGCCCTTCCGTTTTCGGGAGGGCTGTTTTTTATTGGTGTGTTCCGTAGTAATCTTAGTGTACTTTGTGATTCCTTTGAGTTCCTTGTGTTTAATTGGGATTTGTAGGATTGTGTTGTGTATCTAAACACAAAGAGCACTAGGATAAAGGGCACAAAGACCACAAAGCATTCTTAGTGTACTTTGTGGTTTCTTAGTGTTCCTTGTGTTAACCCGTAACCCGGCAACCCGCAACTCGTAACTAAAAAAGGCACAAAGCCGTAGCCTTGTGCCTTCAAAAGTATTTCAGTGTAAATTGGCCTTGTATTAGAAACGCTCCAGTTTGCTGAAGAAGAAGTTGCCTTCGATTTCGGCGTTCTCGTCAGAGTCAGAACCGTGTACGGCGTTGGCCTCTATGCTCTTGGCAAACAGGTTGCGGATGGTACCGGCCTCGGCCTTTTGCGGGTCGGTGGCACCTATGAGCTTGCGGAAATCTTCCACGGCATTGTCTTTCTCCAAAATGGCAGCCACGATGGGGCCTGAAGACATAAAGCCTACCAATTCGCCATAAAAGCCACGGTCTTTGTGTACTTCGTAAAACTTGCCAGCCGATTCGTCGGTAAGCTTGGTATATTTAAGGGCAACGATGCGGAAACCGGCTTCGTTGATTTTTGCCAAGATAGGGCCGATGTAGTTGTTGCCAACCGCGTCGGGCTTAATCATGGTAAAGGTGTATTTTCCAGCCATAACAGTTTGTTGAATTTTATTTTGTGGCGCAAAAATAGCCATTCCGAAAACATATCCTACCATGCGGCGGGCAAAAGTTTTGCCACTTAACGAAAATTTAGCACATTCGCCCTATGGCTATTATGACGAACTTAACGGAGCTGAAGGGATTTTTATCGAAGCCAAGGCGCATTGTTATCACTTCCCACATTAATCCCGATGGCGATGCCATGGGCTCATCGCTGGCACTGTACAACTATTTGCAGCCCTTGGGCCACAAGGTGAGCGTGGTGGTGCCGAGCAACTACCCCGACTTTTTGAAATGGATGCCCGGCGACCAAAAGGTGTATATATACCCATACCAGCCCGCCGAGGCGCAACGCCTTATCGGCGAGGCGGAGCTGATATTTTGCTTGGATTATAACGCACTGGGCCGCATAGGGGAGGTGGGTACTTACGTGGCGGCAAACCTATGCCCGAAGGTGCTGATTGACCACCACTTGTTTCCCGATGATTTTGCGTGCTATGTGCTACATAAAGTGGAGGCCAGCAGTACTGCCGAACTGGTGTACGAGTTTTTGGAGCAACTGGGTGCCGCCCACAAGGTGGATGCCAACATAGGGGCTTGTTTGTATACGGGCATCCTTACCGATACGGGCGGTTTTCAATACCCCAACACCAGTGCGCGGGTACACCGCATAGTGGCCAACCTGTTGGATGCCGGGGTAGACCACAACAAGATTTACCGCGACGTGTTCAACAGCTTTACCGAAGACCGCCTGAGGCTCTTCGGCTACTGTATTACAGAGAAATTGAAGATTTACCCCGAATACAAAGCGACCTTGGTGAGCCTTACCAAAGAAGAGCTGCAACGTTTCCATGTGCGTTCCGGCGATACGGAAGGCATTGTGAATTATCCGCTCAAGATACAGGGCATCAATTTTTCTGCCTTAGTAGTAGACCGTACAGAGGTAGTAAAACTCTCCTTCCGCTCCGTTGGCAAATTCGACGTGAACCAGTTTAGCCGTTCGCACTTTAACGGCGGTGGCCATGTAAACGCCGCTGGCGGGCAAAGCAAGGAGCCGCTGGATGCCGTTATCGCCAAATTCGAGCGCGTGCTGCCCGATTTTAAAGAGCAGTTGATGTATTGATTGCACCCAATGGCAAATGGTGAGGGGCAAAATATCGTTCTGGTTGAAAACGTTATTTTTGCTTCGGAACCCATCCTTCAATAAAGTCAGTGAAAAAGTTAGACGGGCTGGTATTGCGCAACTTCGTTGGGCCATTTGTGCTCACGTTCCTCATCACGTTGTTCATCTTCGTGATGCAGTTCCTGTGGATGTATATTGACGATTTGGTGGGCAAGGGCTTGGAATGGTACATCGTGCTGGAGCTTATCAGCTATGCCAGTGCCAGTTTTGTGCCCCTAGCTTTGCCTCTGGCAGTGCTACTGAGCAGCATTATGACCTACGGCAGCCTCGGTGAGCACTACGAGTTGGTGGCCATGAAAGCCGCAGGGATTTCGCTGCAACGGTTCTTGTTGCCACTGATGATAGTGGCCGTGTTGATTAGCGGTTCGGCGTTCTACTTTGGCAATGTGCTGTTGCCAAAGGCCAACCTCAAATTCAGCGCACTGCTGCACACGGTGCGAAACCAAAAGCCAGCCCTCAACATTAAGGAAGGTATTTTCTATACTGATATTGAAGGCTACAGCATTCGCGTAACGGACAAAGAGGAAGACAACCGTACCATACACGACGTGCTGATATACGACCACACCGACGGAAATAACGACAACGTGCTCTCTGCCAAAACGGGCGAGATGTTTACGCAAGACAATAACCGCTACCTAGTGTTGCGCCTGTACGACGGACACCGCTACAACGAGGGCAAGCCCGGCGTGGGCGGCAGGGAACTATATGAGCACTACAGCACGCATTTCAAGGTGTTCGAAAAGTGGTTCGACCTCTCGGATTTGCAGTTCCAAAAACAGGACGAAAACACGTGGAGCAATCACTACCGTATGCTCAACCTCGCCCAGTTGCAAAGTGCTATCGATACGCTGGTAATGGAGCGCGACAAACGCATTGTGGACTACGACCAAAACATCACCCAGTTTATCCGGCAACAAAACGCTGGGTTGGATACCCTTAAAACGGTGGAGGTAAACGATTCGCTTTCTACCCTTTGGCAAAGCGAACTGCGCCAGTTCCCCACCAAAGAACGTGAACTGCAAGCCTACGAAAAAGCCCTGAACAATGCCCGCAACGTGAAGAGCTTTTCCGGCGTGGCTACCCGAGACTTGGAGTACCGCCAAAAAAACATACGCAAGCACTTGGTGGAGTGGCACCGTAAATTCAGCCTCTCTTTTGCTTGTTTGGTAATGTTCTTTATCGGCGCACCACTGGGGGCCATCATCCGCAAAGGCGGCTTGGGGCTGCCGCTGCTGTTGTCTATTATCCTTTTCGTGGTGTTTCACGTTTCGTCAATGGGTGGGGAGAAAATGGCCGAAAAGAACGTGCTTACGCCTTTTATCGGTATTTGGCTGCCCAACTTTATCCTGATGCCATTAGGCGTTTGGCTGCTGGTGAAGGCCCGCGACGACTCCCCTTTGTTTACCTTGGATTGGTACTTCGGCATCATCCGCAAAATAAAAGCACGCAAGCCCCATGCAAAACCCGCGGCTTAACCCTTGGTTTTTTGTGCCCTATCTGCTGCTGCTTATAGCGGTGGGGAGCTATTTGTTGATGAACCCGAAAGGTGCTTTCCTGCTTTGGCTCAACCAGCACCATACTGACACGCTGGACACGCTGTTTATGACCACCAACGCCCTCGGCGAATGGATATTTGCCAGCGTTGTGGTAGCGGCCTTGATAGTTTTTACCAGCTATGCCTCCGCCTTGGCGGCGGTGCTATCTTGGGTGTTGTCGGGCTTGGCAACGCAGGTTTTGAAGCATTTTATCTTTGAGGACGTGGTACGGCCCTATCGCTTTTTTAAGGATTTGGAAGAGCTGTATTTTGTGCCGGGCGTGGCCATGAGCCAACACCACAGCTTCCCCTCTGGGCATACCACGGTAGCCTTTGCGCTGTGCACGGTGCTGGCCCTTTCGGTAGCAAACAGGGCTTGGGGGTTGTTGTTTATAACGATGGCCGCCGTGGCGGGGTTGAGCCGCATATACTTGGCGCAGCACTTTTTGGTGGATACGTACTTCGGCTCGCTCATAGGCACCTTAACGGGTATCATCGTGTACGCGTTGTTGCAACGGTATCTGGCTCAACGGCCGGCGCACGTACTGCACCGCAACGCATTGGTAAGTTTAAAGGCATGACGAAGGGGCCTCGCATATCGCCCTACCTTCTTATCGCCATATTGGGCGCGCTGCTATTTCTGCCCATGCTGGGCGCGGTGCATCTGTTCGATTGGGACGAGATTAATTTTGCCGAATCGGCACGGGAGATGCTGGTTACGGGCGAATATGGCCGCGTTACCATCAATTACCAGCCTTTTTGGGAGAAACCGCCGCTCTTTATCTGGATGCAGGCATTGTGCATGAAAGTGTTCGGCATCAACGAGTTTGCCGCCCGGCTGCCCAACGCCCTTTGCGGTATTGCTACGCTTATGATGTTGTTCCACTACGGCAAACGCTATCGTAGTGAAAGCTTTGGGTGGTTTTGGGTGCTGGTATACATGGGTACTTGGCTGCCCCACGCCTATTTCAAGTCCGGCATTATCGACCCCGTGTTCAACTTGTTTATGTTCCTCGGGGTGGTGCAACTGGCGCAATGGGCCAAGCATACCGATTTCAATAAGCAAATGTTGGCTGCCGTATTCACGGGGCTGTTTATCGGTTTGGCCGTGCTTACCAAAGGCCCCGTGGGGTTGCTGTTGCCTGGGCTGGCCGCCTTGGCTTTTATGCTGATTAAACGCCGCTGGTTTATGCAACCGCTGCCCTTGGTGCTGGCTGCCTTAATGTTTTTGGTGGTTACTTTTGCATGGTACGGCTTGGAAACCGTGCGCAACGGCTGGTGGTTTTTGGGCGAGTTTATCACCTACAACTTCCGCCTTGCTGCCACCGAAGACTCCGGCCACGGAGGGTTTCCGGGCTACCATTTCGTGGTGCTGTTGGTGGGCTGTTTCCCGGCTTCCATCTTAATGTTTTATAAGCCCAAACAAACCCCCGAACCATCGGAAAATCAAGACATTTCCTTACAAGACCGCCGCACTTGGATGTGGCTGCTGCTGGCCGTGGTGCTGGTGGTGTTTGCCATAGTGCAAACCAAGATTGTGCACTATTCCTCGTTGGCTTATTTCCCTATAACGTTTTTGGCAGCCAGCACTTTATATCGCTGGAAACACGCCAATGCCGAGCCATCCAAGGGTATCCGTATTTCGCTGGCAGTTGGGGTACTATTGTTTGGGGCCATAATAACCGGTGGTTGCTATTTTATGGCAACGGAGCAAGGCTGGATGAAGCTATATG